>NZ_JABMCA010000056.1:0-67243 GCF_014706005.1 Actinomadura sp. RB99
GGCGGCGAAGCGTCCTGAACCACACCTTCGGCAGCCGCATGAAAGCCACACCCGGCACCCCTGGGCCAGCCAACCCTACGAACGGCTCGCTCAACCCGATCAAGAAGGTAGGGCCGCATGATCGCCGGGAAGTAGGGTGGCGCCGACCGAGGGAGAGGAGCCGCCGCATGCGGCTGGGCATCACCATGTTCGCGACCGACCTGACCATGCCGCCGCACGAGCTGGCCAGGGAGGCCGAGGCTCGCGGCTTCGCCTCGCTGTACGTCCCCGAGCACACCCACATCCCGGTGGCGCGCAAGACGCCGCCGCCGACCGGCGACGCGGCCCTGGCCCCCGAGTACGCGCGCACGCTCGACCCGTTCGTGGCGCTCGCCGCGGCGGCGGCCGTGACCGAGCGGATCACCCTCGGCACCGGCATCATGCTGCCCGCCCAGCGCGAGCCGATCGTCACCGCGAAGGCCGTCGCGACGCTCGACCGGATCGCGGGCGGCCGGATCGCGCTCGGCGTCGGCTACGGCTGGAACGCCGAGGAGGGCGCCGACCACGGCGTCCCCTGGACGCGGCGGCGCGAGGTCGTGCGCGAGCACGTGCTGGCGATGCGCGAGCTGTGGACGCGGGACGAGGCGTCGTTCGAGGGCGAGTTCGTGAGCTTCGAGCCGAGCTGGTCGTGGCCGAAGCCCGCCGGCCGCGTCCCCGTGCTGCTCGGCGGCGCCCCCGGCCCGACGCTGTTCGCGCACATCGCCGAGTACGGGGACGGGTGGATGCCGATCGGCGGCGCGGGCATCCGCGAGGCGCTCCCGGACCTGCGCCGCGCCTGCGCCGACGCGGGGCGCGACATGGTCCCGGTCGTGCCGTTCGGGACCGTCCCGAGCGAGGAGAAGCTCGGCTACTACGCCTCGATCGGTGTCGAGGAGGTCGTGCTGCGGGTCCCGGGAGGCGGCCGGGACGCGGTCCTGCCGGTCCTGGACGAGTACGCCCGCACCTACCTGTGACCCGGGGCCCCGGCCCCCGGGCCGCCGGCTAGCGGACCATCCGGAAGCAGAAGAAGGTCGGGAACCGGTAGAACTCGCCCTTGCCGGCCTTGACCGCCCCCAGGATCAGGAACACCCACTGGCCGATCAGCGCCTCCAGGTACGGGAAGACGATCGGGATCAGGAACGCGGGCGCCTTCGCGATGATCGCCGGCGGGACGCAGACCGCCATCACCGCCAGCAGATGGATCAGCAGCGTGATCTGCACGTTCAGCGCCTGCGCCGCGTGGAAGCGGACGAACGGCGACTCGCGCTTCTTCACCAGGTAGATGATCAGCGGGGCGAGGAACGAGATCACGAGCGTGCCGACGTAGGCGAAGATCGCCCAGGTGTTGTCGTCGTTGCGCGGCGGGGCGTACTGCGGCCCGTGCGGGACGCCCGGCGGCCCGTAGCCCCAGCGCGGGTCGTACGGTCCTCCGGGCGGGGGCCCCGGAGGCTGCCCGTACGGCTGCCCATAGGGCGGTGGCTGCTCGGTCACGGGGTTTCCTTCGCGGCTGCGGGGGGTCGTCGCATGAATCATAAAGTGCGCCGCCCTCGCCGCCCGCTGAACGGCGGCGAACCGCCCCCCGCGACGGCCGCCGCCGGAGCCCGTTCGCGGCCGGATCCGCCCGCTGGGCGGGACCCGCCGCACCGGGCACCCCGCCCCGCAACTTAGAATCTCGTTCGGCTCAGAAGGAGGCTGAATGAGCGGGGCGACCACCGAACGGCACATGCTCGGCGAGGACGAGGCGGCACCGCTGGCCGGGCTCGCCGCCCGGGTCCGCGAGCTGACCGAGGCGGCCGTCCTCACCGGCGTCGGCGCCGGCGAGGCGCGCGCCGTCGCGGACGAGATCGCCGCGCTCACCGAGCGGCTGCGGGCCGTGCGCCGCGACGCGCCGCCGTTCCTCGTCACCGACGGGCACCGCATGGACCGGCAGGGCGGCAACCCCGTCACCGGCGTCCTCAACCCCATCGCGCCGCCCGTCGACCTCGACGTCGCGCCCGACGGCATCGTCCGCGCCGAGTTCACCCTCACCGACGTCTACGAGGGGCCGCCGTCCTACGTGCACGGCGGCGTGTCGGCGATGGTCCTCGACCAGGCGCTCGGCATGGCCGCCGCGCAGACCGGCACCGGCGGGATGACCGCGACCCTCGAACTGCGCTACCGGCGGCCCACCCCGCTCGGCGTCCCGCTGACCGTCGAGGCCAAGGCCAGCCGCGTCGAGGGCCGCAAGATCTACGCGTCCGGGACGATCGCGGGCCCCGACGGCCGCGTCACCGTCGAGGCCACCGCGATGTTCGTCACGCCGCAGAACTTCCTGGTCCACCAGCGCTGAGCGCGGGCGGTCACGCGGGCGCGCCCGCCTCCCGGACGGCCCGCGCCCGGGCCGGGTCCGGCAGCAGCGCGAGCGCACCCAGCGTCAGCGCCGACGACACGACCATCGCGACCGCGATCGCCCACCAGCCGTAGTCGTGCAGCAGCCACGTCGCGAGCAGCGGCGCCGGGCCGCCCGCGATCACCGAGGCCAGCTGGTAGCCGATGCCCGCCCCGCCGTACCGCAGCCGGGTCGGGAAGCTCTCCGCGATCAGCGACGCCTGCGGCCCGTACTGCACCGCGTGCGGGATCTGCGCGACGACCACGGCGATCACCACCAGCGTCGCCGCCTTGGTGTTGATCAGTCCGAAGTACGGGAACGCGATCACCGCGATCAGCAGCGACCCGACGGCGTAGACGCGCCGCCCGCCGACCCGGTCGCCGAGATGCCCGGCCGCCGGGATCGTGAACAGCTCCAGCACCGCCGCCGCCGTCACCGCGCTGAGCGCCAGCCCCTGCCGCATCCCGAGGTCCTTATGGATGTACGTCAGGGCGAACGAGGTGAAGATGTAGAACGGCATCTGCTCCGAGCACCGCAGCAGCGCGCTCAGGACGATCTCCTTCGGATGCCGCCGCACGACCTCGGCGACCGGCACCCGCGCGACCTCCCGCTTCTCCACCACCTCGGCGAACAGCGGCGTCTCCATCACCCGGACCCGCACGAACAGCCCGACCGCGACGAGCACCAGGCTGAACAGGAACGGCACCCGCCACGCCCAGTCGGTGAACGCCTTGTCCGCCGACAGCGCGATGGCCGTCATCATCCCGGTGCCGAGGATCAGCCCGATCGGCACCCCGATCTGCGGCAGGCTCGCCATCAGCCCGCTCCGCCTCCGGTCGCCCCACTCCATCGACAGCAGCACCGAGCCGCTCCACTCGCCGCCGACCGCGATGCCCTGCAGGACCCGCAGCACCACCAGCAGCACCGGCGCCGCCGCGCCGATCGAGTCCGTCCCCGGCAGGACCCCGATCAGCGCGCTGGAGATCCCCATCAGCACCAGCGTGACGATCAGCATCGCCTTGCGGCCGAGCCGGTCGCCCCAGTGCCCGAAGATCGCCGCCCCGACGGGCCGCGCCGCGAACCCGACCGCGTACGTCGCGAACGCCGACAGCGTCCCCGCGTAGTCGCTCGACGCGGGGAAGAACACGTCCTTGAAGACGATCGCCGCCGCGGTGTTGTAGAGGAAGAAGTCGTACCACTCGATCGAGGTGCCGATCACGCTCGACACCGCGGCCAGCCGCACCTGCCGCCGCCGCTCGCCGCCGTCCGCCGCGCGGGCCCGCGCCGCGTCCCCGGGATCCAGGGCCATGGGAGCCGTCCCTTCCGACCGCCCCCGCCGGTCCCTGCCGTTGTGATCACGGGGATTCCCCGGCCGCCCCACCCGGAAACCGCTTTCTCAACTCCCCGCGCGGTGACGTACGGGCCGGCCCCCGCGGCAAGGCGGCTCCGGCCGGACGAGCGGTCGGGCGCGGGTTCGTCCGGGTCCCGGCTAGCCCAGTTGGTCGCGGCGGCGGGTCAGGTAGGCGGTCTCGGCGGTGTTGCCGGCCAGGTCGATGGCCCTGTCGTAGGCCGCGCGCGACTGCCGGCTCCGGCCCAGCCTGCACAGCAGGTCGGCGCGGGTGGCGTGGTAGGCGTGATAGCCGGCGAGCTTGTCCTCGAGGCGGTCGACGATCGCCAGCGCCACCTGCGGGCCGTCGAGTTCGGCGACCGCGATGGCCCGGTTGAGGGCGATGATCGGCGAGGGGTCGAGGCGGACGAGCCGGTCGTAGAGCGCGAGGACCTGCGACCAGTCGGTGTCGCGGACGTCGCGGGCGGAGGTGTGCACGGCGTTGATCGCGGCGAGGATCTGGTAGCGGCCCGGAGCGACCCCGGCGGCGGCAGCGGCCAGGCGCTCGCGCACCAGCCGGTGGCCCTCGGCGATCAGCGCCGCGTCCCAGGCGCCGCGGTCCTGCTCGGCCAGGGGGACCAGTTCGCCGCCGGACGAGACCCGGGCGGTGCGGCGGGCCTCGGTGAGCAGCATCAGCGCCAGCAGCCCGGCCGCCTCCCCGTCGTCCGGCATCAGGGCGTGGACCAGGCGGGTGAGCCGGATCGCCTCGGCGGTCAGGTCGCGGCGCACCGGGTCGGTGCCGGGGCCGGTGGCCAGGTAGCCCTCGTTGAACACCAGGTAGAGCACGGCGAGCACGCCGGTGACGCGTGCCGGGAGATCCTCGGCGGACGGCACCCGGTAGGGGATGGCGGCCGCCTTGATCTTGGCCTTCGCGCGGGTGATCCGCCGCTCCATGGCGGTCTCGGCCACCAGGTGGGCGCGGGCGATCTCGGGGACGGTGAGGCCGCCGAGCATGCGCAGCGTCAGCGCCACGCGGGCCGGCATCGCCAGCGCGGGGTGGCAGCAGGTGAAGATCAGCCGGAGCCGGTCGTCGTCGACGGCGCCCGGAGGCTCGGGCGGGGCGGTGTCCTGCACCATCCGGGCCTCCCTGTGCTTGCCGTCGCGCTTGCTCTCACGGCGGATCCGGTCGATGGCCTTGCGGCTCGCGGTGGTGGTCAGCCAGCCGCCGGGATTGGGCGGGACGCCGTCGCCCGGCCACCGCTCGACGGCGGTGGCGAACGCCTCGGCGGCCGCCTCCTCGGCGATGTCGAGGTCGCCGAACCGCCTGGCCATGGCGGCGACCACCCGCGCCCACTCGTCGCGGTGGGACCGGGCGACCGCCTCGCGGACGTCGAACCCGCTCACCGGAACGGCCGTACCTCGATCTTCCGGTCGCAGACCTTCGACGCCTCGGCGGCGAGCTTGAGCGCCACGTCAAGGTCGGGCGCCTCCCACACCCAGACGCCGGCGAGGTACTCCTTGGACTCGAGGAACGGCCCGTCGGTGAACACCGGCTGCTCGCCCCGGTTGTCGACGACCGTGGCCGCGTCGGTGCCGGCGAGCCCGCCCGCGAAGACCCAGTGGCCCTCGGCGATCAGCCGTTCGTTGAACGCGCTGATGGCGGGCTGCCTGTCCGTGCTGCCGGGATCGCTCTTGTCATCGATCACGGAGACCAGGTACCGCATCTGAAGATCATCTCCTGTGGTGCCGCGAAGGCGTGGTCCGGTGGCCGGGGACGGCCGCCCGGTAGAGATGGATTGTCACGCAAGGCAGGTGGACCCGCCCAGCCCCGTCCACCCCGCGTTGCGGCGCCGGGGGGCACCCGAGCCGCCTCCGGCGGGCGGTCAGGCCGTGGTGGTGGCGGTTCGGCGGTCGAGGTCATTCCTCGATGGCGCCGCCCAGAGCACGCAGATGGGCACGGAAGGTCAGTGAGGGATCCCGCTCGCGTTGGGCCAGGTAGTCGTCGAAGCGCAACTGGCTGCGAAGGGTGGTGCCGCCGCGGATCCGTTCGGCCTGGTGCCTCTCGGTGTCACGGATCGCCTCCGCGGGGGCGACGAGGTCGCCCGCCGCATCGGCGGGGAGGAAAAGGACGCCGTCGTCGTCGCCGACGACCAGGTCGCCGCGGTCGATCGTCCACTCGCCCACGGCGGCCGACGTCAGCGCCTCCGGGTGGCGCTCATCGAGCCGTTGCGGACCGGTCGGGAGGGCGCCGGTGCTGAACACCGGCAGGCCGATCGCGAGGAGGTCGGCGGTGTCGCGATGCAGGCCCCAGATCACCACTCCGGCCACCCCCGCGGCCTGGGCCTCCAGGACGGCCAGGTCACCGACGCATGCCTCGTCATCGCGCCCGCCGTTGTCGACCACGAGCACGTCGCCCGGGGCGGCGTACCCGAACGCTTCGAAGAAGACGTCGACGCTGCCGGCATGGCGAGCGGGAAGGGCGCGGCCCGCGATCCGGGCGCCGGGTGTCATGGAACGCACCGACGGGGGCGCGCAGCGCACGGGCACGCCCAGGCGCAGGCACGCGTCGGCGAGGTGGGCACTGGTCAGCGCGGCGCAGCGGCGGGCGAACTCGTTGTCGTCCATCGGTCACCGCGGCCACAGGACGAGCTGGGTGCAGCGGAACACCGCGACCGTCCGGCCCTGGTCGTCGGTGACCGTGGCATCCCACAACTGCGTGGACCTGCCCCTGTGGACGGGCACGGCGCGGCAGCGCAGGACGCCTTCCCTCGCCGCGCCCAGGAAATTCGTCTTCAGCTCGACGGTGGTGAACCCGTCGGCCCCGGCGGGAAGCGCGGCCATGCAGCCGTACCCGCACAACGTGTCGGCGAGTCCGATGAGCGCGGCGGCGTGCACGAACCCGTTGGGGGCGAACAGCTCAGGCCGGATGAGGAGTTCTCCCGTCACCTCGCCGTCCGTGCAGGACGACACCAGCACGCCGAGATGGCCGGGCAGCATGCCCCCGCCGAGCGCGGTCAGGCCGTCCGGGTCCCGTGGCATGGTGGAGACCGTCAATGTCCCTCTCCTTCCTCCGGCCCGATGGTGTTCCCGGCCTGGTGATCCGTTCTGTTCCGGCGCCGTCGCGGCCGGGCCGCGGCGTCCAGCAGCGGGGCGAGCTCGGCCGCGGCGGCGTCCAGCGGACCGAGGTCGCGTCGTGCGCGGGCCAGCACGATCGCGCCCTCCAGCGTGGAGAGCATGAGCAGTGCCAGCGAGTCGGAGCGCGCGGCGGGCACGCCCAGCTCGATCAGCGCGGACGCGACGGAGGAGTGCCAGCCGTCGAACGCCCGGCTCACTGCGGCGCGCAGGTTCTCATTGATCGCCACCGTGTCCGCGGTGGCGGCCACCAGCGGGCAGCCGGCCGCGTAACCGGCCGAGCGGAACTGCCCGCGCCACTGGTCGACCATCGCGGTGAACAGGCCGCCGGGGGTGGGCGGATCGAGACGGTCGACGGCCCGGACCACCCGGCCCGACGCGTAGGCCGCCGCCCACAGCAGCGCCTCGGTGACCAGTTGCTCCTTCCCGTCCGGGAAGTAGTGCTGCAGCGACCCGCGCGGGGCGCCCGCCGCCGTCACCACCTCGCGCAGGCTGGTGCCGGACACCCCCTTGGTGCGGATCATCTCGGAGGCGGTGCGCACGATCCGCTCCCGCATCGAGGTCGGCCTCGGCGGCCCCTGCCCGGCATCAGTGGTCATGACAAGCGACATAATAGGAGAGGTGAGCAAGGAAGGCCAAGTGTCGCCGGGTCAAGCTAACTTCCATGGAGTTTTCGCTCATCGGACTATGTCACTTGTCATGATTGTGTCGGACGCCGAGCGGGAGTTCGCTCTTACCTCCGATCGGGGACCGTGGCCGGAACGGACGCGCCGATGATCTCCCGGCTCCGCGTCACGGCCGTCGCCCGCAGCCGACCGCGTGTGCCCCGCACTCCCTGGCCGTGATTGGGTCGACCGTCGTGGAACCGCTGCGCACTCGCCCTCTCGATGAAGCCGACCTGCTGGCCAGGATGGAAAGGAACCTGGCCGAACACGCCTGTCACCTGCATCGGGGGATGAGGGGCGCCACCGTCGCGGAGCCCAGCGATCTGCTGATCGCCGACAGCGGGCTCGACGACGACACGTTCAACATCGTCGCCGCGGCCCGGTTCGGCCCCTCGTCCGCCGCGGCGCGCATCGCCGAGACCGTCCGGGCGGTCGCCGGCACCGGCCGCGGCTTCTCCTGGTGGGTGGGCCCGGCGTCGACGCCGCCGGATCTGAGCGCCCGCCTGTCGGCCGCCGGCCTGCCGGCGACCGAGCACGAGACGGCGATGTGGGCCGAGCTCGATGGCACCCTGCCCCTCCCTGGAGCGGAAGGACTGGAGATCCGGTCGGTGTCCACGCCGGATCGGCTCCGCGACTACGCCGAGGTCGTCGCCGCGAACTGGAGCCCGCCCAGCGGCACGGTGCGCCGCTTCTTCGCGCAGGCGGCTCCGTCGGCACTCGCCGAGGACTGCCCCGCCCGTTACCTGGTCGGATACGCCGCAGGCCGTCCGGTGTGCTCGGCCGAGGTGTTCCACCACGCCGGCGTCGCCGGGATCTACAACATCGCCACCCTCGCCGGTCACCGCCGGCGCGGCTTCGGTGGCGCCGTCACCCTCGCCGCGCTCCATGCGGCCAGGGAACGCGGCCACGGCATCGCGGTCTTGCAGGCGTCCGAGGAGGGCGCGCCCGTCTATCGCCGCCTGGGCTTCCGCTCCTGCGGCCGCTTCACCGAACACGCCGTCGATCCCCGGACGTCCGCTTCCCGCGCATGACCGATGGCCGGTGCGGGCGCTCCGTGCCGGCGTAGCAGCGGCGAGATGCTCGCCTCGCCGCCTCTGGGAGGGCGCCGGAGGCGGCGGCCATCCGGCATTTCGCACCGAAAGGCGCAAAAGATCGACCGTTGAACGCCCGGTGGCGGCGGCCGGGGCCGGGTCGAAAATTCCGAGCATATCCCGCGCCCCGCACGGGCCGACCCCCGGGGAAATACGGGGTTCGCGGCGGCCCATATCGCGATCTTCGTGCCGTGGACACCGAAACGCGCGATGCCGCATTCTGTGGTGAACCATCGTCGCCCGGCCGGCGTCCCATACGGTGGTTCGTCTTCACGCGGATGCGAGGTCCGGAGTTGATCGAGGCTTTTGTGCTCGGGGTGATCGGAAATGTCCTGAGCAATTACATCAGCGGTCTGCTGAGCAACAGGCAGACCGAACGGAACCGCGGGGAACTGGTGGCGCTCATCGAGAGCCGGATCAAGGAGAACCGGGCGCTGGAGAGCCGGCAGGCCATGGGCGTCGCGGTCCGCGAGCTCGACGCGGTGGTCGACAAGGACCGCGACCTGACCTGGCGGGACGACCGTCTGGTCATCCGGCCGTCCGGGCGGATCCGCAAGACGCTGCCCGAGCCGCAGGCGGCGCTGGAGGAACTCGTCAACAGCGTGACGGCCCGCCGCCGCGAACTGGGCCTGCCGCTCACCGGCGACGAGGCGGCCGCCGGTTCGGCGGGCGCGGCGGGGACCGTTTCCGGCGACGCGGCGGCCGTTTCCGGCGAGCGGGCGATGGCCGGTTCCGGCAACGCGCCCGCCGCCGGTGATCTGATTCCCGCGGACGAGTCGGCACCGGACGATTCCCGGCCCGATCTGCGCGCCGAGATTCTCGGGCTGCCGGCCGAGGTGCTGCGGGAGAAGGAACGGCGCCGGAGGGAATCGGGAACGTGACCGAATCGATCGCACGGCGTTTCTCCGACGTCGTCGGCCTGCATCTGATCGCCAATTTCCAGCCCGACGCGCGACCGGGCACCCCGCTGCTCCTGGGCGTCCAGGGGCCGCCGGGCGAGGGGAAGACCTATCAGGTCGAGCGCATCCTGGAGAACGCCGGCATCCACGCCGTCCTGCTGTCCGGCGGCGAGCTGGAGAGCCCGAACGCGGGGGCGCCCGCGGCCCGGATGCGGGCCGCCTACCTGGAGGCCGGCGGCTACGCCGAGGCGGGGACCCCGGCGGCGGTGCTGCTCAACGACGCCGACGCCGCGATCGGCAGCTGGGGCGAGCTGACGCAGTACACCGTCAACACCCAGAACCTGATCACCGAGCTGATGCACCTCGCCGACTACCCGACCCGGGTGGAGGGCAAGCGGATGCGCCGGGTCCCCATCATCCTGACCGGCAACGACTTCACACGCCTGTACGCACCGCTGCGGCGCAGCGGCCGCATGCGGATCTTCAGCTGGCGCATGCAGCCCGCGGAGCGCGCGGCGGCGGTGCACTCGCTCTTCCCCTGGCTGAGCGGGGAGCAGGCCGCCGACCTCGTGGGCCGCTTCCCCGACGAACCGATCTCCTTCTGGGCGGCGGTGCGGCGCCGCATGGACGACACCGCGCTCACCACCGCCCTCTACCGGCACGGCCTCGGCGACCTCGCCAGGAGCCTGATCTCGCGCAGCCGGGTCAGAATCGACGACCGCCCGCACCCGGTCGAGGACATCCTCGCCGTGGCCACGGGCATGGCCGCCGACACGGCACACGACTTCCTCTCCTCCTAACCCCCAAGGAACACGCATGGTCATCGCCAGGACCGCGACGTACACGGCGACCTACGCCCGCGCCGAACTGATCAAAATGCAGGTCGAACGCGTCCTCTCGCGCAGCTCGCGGGACCGCGACTTCGTCCGCCGGCTTCTCCTCGGCGTCGACAGGCGCTGGATCAAGGAGATCTCCGTCTACGGCCTCGACGGCGACGGCGCGTGCCATGTCGAGCTGTTCATCAAGATCGACTGGGAGCGGAACGCGGTGCACATGTCGGCCGGCCGGGACATGGTCCAGGTCGACGCCGGCTGGGACGGCGGGGTCTCCACCGAGATCGACCTCGCGCTCCAGAAGTTCGAGCTGGTCACCCGCGAACTCGGGCTCCGCAAGGTCGTCCACTCCCGGTACGCCGCCGGCGTCGACCGGGCCAGGGCCAACCAGGAGCTCGGCTTCCGCAACGCGGACCCCGTGCAGTGGCGCAGCGGCTTCTACGGCACCACGATGAGCATCCCCGAGCTGGACGAGGTCACCGTCGGCGTCAACCTGGCCGGGCAGGGCTGACCGCTCCACCCCGCTCGTCGCGCGCCGCCCGCGCGGTCCCGGCGCGCGACGAGCCGCGCGTATACCGGACGTGTACCGGCATCCGTCATCGTGCTCGCCGAGGCTCTGTCGGCGATCGGAGGAATGATGGACGGAGCGGCGACCACGATGATCCCTCCCGACGACGTGGCCGGCGCGGCCGCGCGGCACGGGCTCGGCGCGCTCTCCGACGTCCGGCGGGAGGTCACCGCGACGACCGCCGTCGTCCTCGGCGGCGCGACCGCGGCGGGATGCCTGCTGCTCATGTGGCTGCTGTCCCTCGTCCCCGGCTCCACGGACGTCTTCTCCTGGGTCCACTCGCTGACCTACCCGATCCACTTCGTCCTGCTGATGGGCTTCCTCTGGGGGATCGTCTACGCGATCCGCGGCCTGACCGTCGGGTCCCGGGCGACGTACCTGTTCGACGGCGGCCTGGTCGCCAGGCGCCGCACCGGCCCGCTCGTGATCGCCTGGGGGGACCTCGCCGCGGTGAAGGCCGTCTACAAGCGCAAGCAGGGCGACGAGGGCAAGGTCGCCGGCTACAAGGTCGAGGGCCGCGACGGCACGACCATCCCCGTCCCGCTGCTGCTGACCGGCGGCAGGGACGCCTTCATCGACCGCATCATCGCCGAGGCGCGCTCGCACGGCCGCCCGGTCACCTGAGGGAGAGCACCATGACCGAGCCGCAGCCCACGCCGCACTACCAGCAGCCCCCGCAGCCCGCGCCGGACTACCAGCAGCCGCCGCAGCCCGCGCCGCAGGACCGGCAGCCGCCGCAGGACCAGCAGGTCCCGCATTACCAGCGGCCGGCGCAGGACGCCCCGCACTACCAGCAGGTCAGCGACGAGCAGCGGCGCATCTGGGACACCAAAGGCAAGCGCGGCATGGGCTTCGGCGCCGCGTGGTTCCTCGGCGGCCTGCTCATCACGCTGATCACCTACAGCAACGCCTCCGGCCCGAGCGGCGGCGTGTACGTCGTCGCCTGGGGCCCGATGCTCTACGGCGCGTACCGCCTCATCTCCGGCTACCTGATGGTCAAGAAGAGCCAGCAGTAGCTGCCGCGGACCGAGGGCGGGCGGCCGGTGCACGGGCCGCCCGCCTTTCCGCGCACCCGCCCCGGGCCGTCTCCGCTCAGTACTCGTACACCTTGACCGCCGGCGGGCGCTGGCCCCAGGTCGCCACGATCGACGACGTGTGCTCGTCGGTGAGGAAGTCGACGCGCAGCCAGCCGTCCGCCTCCGTCACGCGCGTCTCGTACCCCGGGTTCGGCGTCGCCGACACCAGCTTCACGCGACCGCCCGTGAACGCCAGCGCCGCCTGCCCGCCGCGCGTCGCGAAACTGCGCACGTTGCCGGGCGGCTTCTGCTTGGACGGCTTCCCGGACGGCGACGGCGACGGCGACGGGGAAGGGGACCTGCTGGGCGTCGGGCCCTGGTCCTCGCCCGTCGCCGGACGAGGCGCCGACGTCGGCGACCCGACGCTCGTCGGCGGACCCGGCAGCGTGGACGGGCTGCCGTGGAT
Organism: Actinomadura sp. RB99; assembly: GCF_014706005.1. Taxonomy (NCBI): domain Bacteria; kingdom Bacillati; phylum Actinomycetota; class Actinomycetes; order Streptosporangiales; family Thermomonosporaceae; genus Actinomadura; species Actinomadura sp. RB99. Next base: position 12,384 of record NZ_JABMCA010000056.1, read on the forward strand.
GACCGGGCCCGCGATCGGCGGCGGAGCCGACCGCTCCGACACCGCGCCGCGCACGACACCGCGCACCCCGAGCCAGGACAGCCCCACCGCCACCGCGGTCGCGACCGCCCACGGGGCAACATACGACATCGCCCGACGCATCGACACATGGTGGCATACGGTTCCGGCATGGCGAGTGTTCTGGTTGTCGAGGACGACGCGAACGTCCGTACCGCCTTGATCCGCGAACTCAGCGCGCGCTCGCACGTCGTGCGCAGCGTCGGCACCGCGATGGACGCGCTCCGCGAGGTCACCCAGTCGCCGCCGGACGTGGTCATCCTCGACCTCGGGCTGCCCGACCTCGACGGGGCCGAGGTGCTGAAGATGCTGCGCGGCGTGTCCGACGTCCCGGTCATCATCGCCACCGCCCGCGACGACGAGCCCGAGATCGTCCGGCTGCTCAACGCCGGCGCCGACGACTACCTCATCAAGCCGTTCTCCGCCGAGCACCTCAGCGCCCGGCTCGCCGCGGTGCTGCGCCGCTCGGCGCGGTCCGGGCCGTCCGCCGAGATCAGCGTCGGCGGGCTGCACATCGACCTCGACCGCCGCGAGGCGCGGCTGGACGGCGCGCCGCTGGAGCTGACCCGCCGCGAGTTCGACCTGCTCGCCTACCTCGCCGCCCGGCCCGGCCGCGTCGTCGCCCGCCGCGAGCTGCTCGCCGAGGTGTGGCGGCAGGCCTACGGCGACGACCAGACCATCGACGTGCACCTGTCCTGGCTGCGCCGCAAACTCGGCGAGACCGCGGCGAAACCCCGCTACCTGCACACCGTCCGGGGGGTCGGGGTCCGCCTGGCCGAGCCCGGCCCCCGCGCATGAGACGCACGCTGGTCCTGGTGTCCCTCGCGGTCACCTCGATGGTCGCGCTGGCCTTCCTCATCCCGCTCGCGCTGACCGTCCGGGAGATCGCCCGGGACCGGGCCCTGACCACCGCCGAGCGGCAGGCGAGCGCGCTCGGCCCCGTGCTCGTCGTCACCGAGGACCCGGCGGCTCTCGAACGCGCCGTCGCCAGCACCCAGGCCGGCGCCGCCGGACGCATGACCGTGCACATGCCGGACGGCACGCTCGTCCCGAAGCCCGGGACCGGCGACCCGTCGGCGGGTCCCGAGCAGCTCATGGAGGCGGGCCGCCGCGGCCGCTCCTACACCGCGCGCGTCTCCGGCGGGTACGCGCTGCTGCAGCCGGTGTCGCTGGACGCGGGCCGCACCGCCGTCATCGAGGTGTTCCTGCCCGACGGCGACCTCACCCGCGGGGTGTGGAAGGCGTGGCTGGTGATGACCGCCGTCGCCGCCGCGCTCGTCGCCGGGTCCGTCGCCGTCGCGGACCGGCTCGGCAACCGGATGATCCGCTCCACCCGCCGGCTCGCCGAGGCCGCCGCCGCGTTCGGCGACGGCGAGATGTCGGTCCGGATCGAACCGGACGGGCCGCCGGAGCTCGTCGAGGCCGGCCTCGCGTTCAACGCGATGGCGGACCACGTCGTCCAGCTGCTGTCCGCCGAACGGGAGATGGCCGCCGACCTGTCGCACCGGCTGCGCACCCCCCTCGCCGCGCTGCGGCTCAACGCCGAGGCGCTCGGGAAGGGACCCGTCCCCGACCAGACCCGCGAGGCCGTCGACCGCCTCGAACGCGAGGTCGACCAGATCATCCGGACGGTCCGGCGCCCCACCGGGCGCGGCAGCTGCGACGCGTCCAAGGTGCTCCGCGACCGCGTCGGGTTCTGGTCCGTGCTCGCCGAGGACGAGGGCCGCTCCTGCGAGCTGATCGGCGCCGAGGGCCCGGCGCCGCTGCCGCTGCCCGGCAGCGAGCTCGCCGCCGCCGTCGACGCGCTGCTCGGCAACGTCTTCCGGCACACCGCCGAGGGCACCGGCTTCGTCGTCACCCTGCACCAGGGGCAGGGCGTCACCGGCATCCTCGTCGCCGACGGCGGACCCGGGATCGCCGACCCGGACGCCGCCCTCAAACGCGGCAGCAGCGGCGGCGGCTCCACCGGCCTCGGCCTCGACATCGCGCGCCGCGCCGCCGAGTCCACCGGCGGCTACCTGCGCATCCACCGCAGCGTCCTCGGCGGCGCACAGGTCCAGATGTGGTTCCGCACCAAGTGGCTGCCCCCGGCCCGGCGCTCTCGCCGCCTCGTCCGGCGCCGCCACTCGCGCACCTGATCAGTCCCGCACGTGGTCGCCCGTCGTCCCGTCGAGCAGCTCCCGGAGGACGTCCATGTGCCCGGCGTGCCGCGCGGTCTCCTCGATCATGTGGATCAGCACCCAGCGCAGCGACACCGTCGGCCCGAACCAGGCCGTGCCCGTCGCGTCGAGGTCCAGCTCGTCGATCACCGCGTCCGCGCCGGCCCGCGCCCGCTCGTAGAACGCGAGGATCCCCTCGGTGGTCTCGTCCGCCTCGACCCGCAGGTCCATCTCCGGGTCGTCGTCGGCCAGCGGCAGCGGCTCGGTCTCCCGCCCGAACGTGTGGCAGAACCAGAAGTACTCCATGGCCGCGAGGTGCTTCGTCAGCCCGAGCAGGCTCGTGCCCGTCGGCGTCATCCGCCGCCGCGCCTGCTCCTCGTCGAGCCCGTCGAGTTTCCACGGCACCACGTCCCGATGCCGGTCGAGGCTCGCCCGCAGGCTTTCCTTCTCATCGCCGAGAAAAGGCACATCCTTCATCGCTGGACCGTACCAGCGCCGGGCCGGCGCCCGCCGGGACGGGCGCCGGCCTACCGCCTCAGTGGCAGTCGGAGTACCGGACGTACCACTTGCCGTTCCCGTCGCCGGTCTTGTAGTCGGCGATCCAGAACCTGTCCGGGAGCCGCACCCACAGGTACCCGTCCCTGCGCTGGACGGTGTCCCAGTCCGTGGTGACCTGGCTGTTGTGCGGGAGGATCCGGACGACCTTGTACTGCAGCCCGGGCCCCTCCCGCAGGTTAAGCCCGCCTGTCGGGAGGACGCGCCCGTGGCACCACCGCTGCCGCAGCTCGTCCCGCACCATGAGCCGGTGCATCGCCTTCGCGGCGCCCTTGCGCCCGACCTTGATGCCACCCGTCCCGTGCCCTTCCTCGGCATCACGCGGCGGCTTCGCCCAGACGCCCAGTGCCGCGACCTGCTGGACGGGCAGCGCACCCTCCTGCGCCGGCCGCAGCGGCTGCTGCCGTTCCGCCGCGCCCGCGACCGCCCCGCCGCCGCTGAGCGCCGTCCCCGCCAGAGCAACACCGGCCACCGCCGCGCCGCCCCCCACCCGTACACGCATCTGTCCCTCCAGTTCCGTACGAACGACACGCTCGAACGCTACTCAGCGTGACAGATGAACATCCCTGAGTAACAGCACCAATTGGCTCGCCTTCCCTTCCCACCCTTTCCCTCCACCCCAGATAAGCCCTCCTCAGCCCTTCCCTAAGTGAGGCGCGAGGATGGATCTTGTGGCGCCGCAGGTGGGGGAGTGTTTCCGCTTCGTCCCGGGTGTTGGAGAGCCTGAACCGGAGCCGCACGCCTACGCGGACTTGACGGTCTTGCTCGCGAAGATGTCGTTCATGTGCTCGGCACCGTCGCGGATCTCGGGTTTGAGCTGGTGGCGGTAGACGGTCTCGGTGATCTTCGTGCTGGAGTGCCCGACGAGGATGCTGATCTTCTCTATGGGCACGTCGTGGTCACTCATGATGGAGACGAACGTGTGCCGCAGCTCGCGCGGGCACCACTCGCGGGGGTCGAGGTCCGCCGCCTTGAGCACCTTGGCGAACCGGTACCGGACGTGTTGCGCGGCGTAGGGCCGTCCGTCCTCATGACAGAACACGAGGTCGTGTTCCTGATACGCCTCGCCGGCCTTGAGACGCTCCGCCGCCTGCCTCGTCTTGAGGCTGCGCAGCGCGTCAACCGCCATGTCCGCGATGCCGAGCCCGCGACGGCTCAGCGTCGTCTTGGTCTCGCCCTTGTGCCGATCGGCACGCAGGACGTAGACGGTGGACTTGTCGAGGTCGACGTCACTCCACTTGAGCGTGCGAAGCTCCTCCGTCCGGAGCCCGGACATGATCGCGAGGATGATGTACGCGCCAAGACGGTGCTCGGGCCTGCTCGCCTCGTCCAGGAGAGCCTTCGCCTGCGCGAGGCTCAGCGAACGCGACTTGCGACCCGCCTTGCCGTTCGGCGTGTCCACCAGTTCGGCGACGTTTCGCGCGATCCTGTCGTGACGCGCCGCTCTGCGGATCGACCGCTTGAGGACGCTGTGAACGATGCCGAGCGAGGACGAGGTGAGGTGCTCCGCTCGTCCGTTGAGCCACGTCTCGACGTCGTCCGCCGTGAGTTCCTTGAGACGCGTCCGGCCGATGAACGGGATGAGTTGATGTGTGGCGAGTGATCGGTAGACCTCGCTCGTTGCCGGTGACTTGCCAGTCCTGGCGAACGCGGCGAGGAACTCGTTCACCGCGTCCTCCACGTAGTAGTTGCGCTCCGTCTTGACGCCCTTGCTGAGGTCCTCGACGGCTTGCCTGAGCTTGTCCTTGACCTCTGTCTTCGTCCGTCCCTTCCTCTTGAGCCGCTTGCGCTTTCCGTCTGGGCCGAACCCGAGCGAGATGGCGCCGGTGTATCCGTCGCCCTCCTCGTAGATCGTCCCCTCGTACTTGCCGATGAGGATCTTCGCCAACCGGATCCCTCCTCGTATCGGTCGAGGTCACCACCGACCATAACCCAAGACGTCCCTAGACGTCCCTCCTCTGGGAGACCGCTCGCGATGACATGCGGACGGGTCTCCCGGCGGTTGTCAGCGGTTGGCCTCTTCGAGGGAGGTGACGAACTCGGCGATGTGCCGGTCAGTGATGCGGCGCAGCTTGCCGATCTTGATGCTGTGGAGTTGGCCGGTGCGGATCAGGAAGTAGACCTTGTCTCGGCCGATGTTGAGGATCTCGGCCACTTGCTCGACGGTGTACGCCTGCACAGTCACCACCTCCTCTCGCCCGAGGCGGTGTGCCAGGGGCGTGTGCGATGTGGGTTGGCGGTCATCTCCTTGGTTGCGGACGGTGCTCGTCTCCGTCTCGTCTCACGGTTGTCTCTGGGCTCCTTAAGTGCAGGCGCGCGCGTGAGACGAGACGTTGAGACGATCACGGAGTGTCGTCGGACGCCTTGTAGCGGCCTCGTCCGACCTGGACGGCGCGGCCGGTCTTCACCAGTTCGTTGAGGCGCCGGTAGAGGGTGGGCCGGCTCATCTCGGTGATCATGAGCAGGTGAGCGATCGGAAGCCCCTCGTCCGGCGCGCCGTCCAGAGCCTCTCTCAGGACGCTTTCGGCGCGGTCTTCCCTGGACGGCCTTACCGGTACGGACGCCGCTGAGACGGGCTGCAGAAGCGGCGCACTGGCCTCGTCCAGCGCGCGCCGCGAGACGTCATCCAGGACAGGGCGCAGAGTCTCGTGTCGCTGTGCAGCCTCGCTCACCGCGTCATCGGTGAGCAGGTAGGCGCGGCCTCGTCGAGGCGTGTCGTGTTCGGGAGCGGACAGCAGAAACTTGCCGGGTGCGTTGAGGGTGTGGGCGTGCCATCCGGCGTTGAGCATCCCCTGCCCAAGGATGAGGTCGACGTCTTTGCGCTCCCGGACCCGGAAGCTCACCCGGACGTCCATCTGCGAGCGGACGGCGCCCTTGCCCATGGCCTTCTGTGTGGGGCGCTGCGTGGCCGCGACGAGCGTCACGGCAACAGCACGCCCACGGCGCGCGATCGAGTCCGTGTCGCTCGCCGCGTCGGGCGCGTCATCGGCGAGTTCGGCGTACTCATCCACGACGATGACGAGCGCAGGAAGCTTGGGCGCCGGATCCCAGACGCGCCGGCCGTTGGCCGTGAGCCACTCGGCGCGCGCCTCAAGGATCGTCACAGCGTCGCGCAGCATGGCTCGGGCTTGCTCGGGCGTGGTGGCGAGCCGATCGATGCAGGACGCCCACGGCTGCAATTCCATGCCGCGCTTGAGGTCGATGGCCCAGATGACCACGTCGCGGCACGCGCTGAGATTGCCCATGAGGACGTTGATTCCGCCGCTCTTTCCCGAGCCGGCCACGCCTCCGATGAGCCCGTGACGTCGCAGCAGCAGAACGCGCGCGCTGGTTGCGTCTTCGAACGGCCCGAGGTCGATCGGCTCGGTGATGGAGGAGACGGACGGGCCGGGCCACGGGATCGCATCGGCGTGCGGGTCGGTGTTGAGCACCCGAAGTTCGAACCGGTTGGCCTTGTCGTCGCGCGTGGGAAAGATGCGCACCGCGCCGCGGAACGTCCCGAGCGCCGATTCGATCGCGGGCACTTTCGCGGTGACGTCCTGGATGGTCTGGCCACGGGCGAGCGCGAAGCGTGCACGCCATCCCCACACGTCCACCACGGCGGACTGTGCGCGCGAGCCGGCGAGCCCGATCGACTGCGCGATTTCAGGCCATGCGGCAATCTGTCGATCGACCCGTACCTTGGCGCGCCGTCGCCGATGCACCCACCACGGCACGGCGAGCACGAACCCACCCACGGCGAGCACCTGGGGGAGTGGCGAGAACGCGATACCGAGCGCGGTCACCGCAGCCAGCCACCCACCGGCACCCACGACCACGGCCGCGCCGTACAGCCGTTCCATGCGCAAGGCGAGCCCGAACCGGTCGCCGAACATTGCCAGCACCCAAGCGGCCGCCGTCGCGAGGATGAGCAGGTATGGCCACCAGTGCGGACGAGCCGCATGGAGGACGAGGCCGGAGACGACGAGCGCGGTCACCAGGTACAGGGGAGCGAGTTCGGACCGGTACCGCCACAGCGCCCGAGCCACCAGCACAGCGGCGATGTCGGGAAACTGGTCGTCACGATCGATGATGACCATCGGCTGAAGTCCATTGCGGCGCATCTTCTGCGCATGCCGCCGCATCTGGCGCGCCCGGCTCATGAACGCCCCCACCCGTCCGGCGGAAGGTGTCCTTGCGCGCGCAGCTCATCGCGCAGGTAATACAGCGGATCGGGATCAGCATCACGTGCCGCCTTGAGGGTGGCGCGCCCTGCCGCCGCCAGGTTCGCGCGGTCACGGCGCACCTGCACCAGTTCGGCCGTGAGCCGGGACAGTTCGGAGACGAGGGCGGGGGAGTCGGCGAGCGCGGAGTTGAGGCGAAGCCACAGATCGGCGATGTAGGGCATGGCCTCCGATAGAGCGGAGACGATTTCACGGGCGGCGAGGTTGCGGGCACGAACCCCCTGAAGGTCGATCTTGACATGCTGAGGGATGTCGGGCACTGGGGCATCACTCCCTTCCAGCGGGACGTCAGTTCTGAGAGAGGGACTGGACGAGTACGGTCACCAGCCGGCGGATCTCCGGCGCGGCGCTGGTCGCGGCGAGGAAGAACCCGAACAGCAGGCACACGACGACATGCCACGCGCGCAGGCCCATGTAGCGCCACGCCAGCCACACCACCGCGCCGAGGATGGCGACCAGCGGAATCGAGACGTTCACGCGCTCACCCCTCCGGCCACATGTCGGGGCGGCCGGGACCGCGCCCGCGCCGCAGCCAACGGGCGCGGGCGCGGCATTTGCGGCACCTGCGATTGCCGGGGTCGACTCGCGCGCCGCACGGGCAGCGGTGACCGGTGATGAGGCGCGGCATCCGCACGCTCATCGACCCGCCGGGACGCGCGTCGGAGCCTCGTCACACGAGCGCGTGGTGAGCAGCCGCCGCGACACAGCGCCGGCGCGCGTCGACTCGGTACGGGACGGGTGGGAGCGGCTCCGCATCACGCGGCGCTCCTCGGCGTGGATGCCGATGACGAGCATGGCGAAGATGCCGCAGGTGGAACCGGCGAGGAACACGGCGATGATCGATGCCAGAACGAGGATCATGTGCGATCACTCCTCTCGTACGGCCCGTGTCCGGCGGGGGCGGCTCGGGCGTTCAGCGGGCTACGAGAAAGAGAGTGCGCGTGACCAGCGGGACGAGATCACTACATGACTGGACGTGTTCATGACGTCCTCATAGGGTTGACCGCGTCCCAGGACGTCCCGCGATCCGGACGGGTGCATGCCGAACGAACGCCTACGCGCCACACTGCTAGAGCAGGGGCTGACCATCGCCACGCTCGCAGAGTCGATCGGTGTCGACCAAAAGACCGTGGAACGGTGGATCACCAAGGACCGCACCCCCTACCGGCGGCACCGCTACGCAGTGGCTTCACGCCTGGGCGTTGACGAGACGTTCCTGTGGCCCGACGCGCTCACCAACGAGCAAGTCACCGCGGCTTCCAGCAGCGAACTGGTCACCATCTACCCGCGCCGCACCATGGTCCCCAGGGACGCGTGGGGACGTCTGTTCGCCACAGCGAAAGAAGACATCGGCGTCCTGGTCTACTCCGGCCTCTTCCTCTCCGAAGACTCCGGCATCCAACGCACCTTCGCCGAGAAAGCCAAAGCCGGCGTCCGCGTCCGGATCCTCCTCGGCGATCCAGACAGCCCCCAAGTAGCCGAACGCGGCGCAGACGAGGGCGTAGGCGACGCGCAAGCCGCCAAAATCCGCAACGCCCTCGTCCTCTACAAGAACCTGCGCAAACAAGAGGGAGTCGAGTTCCGCTACCACAACACGGTGCTCTACAACTCCATCTACCGCGCTGACGACCAGCTCTTGGTCAACACCCACGTCTACGGCATCACAGCCGCACTCGCCCCCGTCTGGCACCTACGCCGCATAGCCGGCGGCGACCTGGTGAACACCTACCTCGACAGCTTCGAACGCGTCTGGGAAAACGCCACACCCATACCGGGGGACTAACCATGGGCCGCAGGATCGACTACTACGACGACCCCAACGCCCCCAAAGCCAACAGCCTCGTCCCGTCTGTCAACGTCGTCGTCACCAACGACAACGGCGACATCCTCATGATCCGCCGGACGGACAACGACAACTGGGCAGTACCGGGAGGCGCGATCGACCTGGGCGAATCCGTTGCACAGGCCGCGGTCCGCGAGACCAAGGAAGAGACCGGCGTCGACTGCGAGATCACGGGCCTCGTCGGTATCTACTCGGACCCCAAGCACTTGATCCACTACACGAGCAACGACGAGGTTCGCCAAGAGTTCTCGATCCTGCTTACAGGGCGCCCCACAGGCGGCGAACCTCGCCCGAGCGACGAGTCAAGCGAAGTCCTCTGGATCCCCGCTGACGAGGCCGCAGACAGGCAGATGGACCGATCGATGAAGCTTCGTATCGGCCACTATCTGGAGAACAGGCAACAGCCGGTCATCACCTGACCGACTCAACGGCGCGACATCAACTCATCCCGAACGCGATGAACGGCGCCAACGATGTACGGGGAGGACGTAGTGATGGAGCGGGTGACGAGATGACCGTCACCGTACCGGGACAGGATCTCCGAAAGCCGATCCTCTACCGCCAACTCCTCGCCGTCTGGACTCGTGGTCATGTCGCAGTAGATGAGTGAATCCGTAAGCTCCGGAGGCTCGGTCCCGAACTCGCTCGTCAACTCGTCAACGAGCCCTCGTTCCCGAGCCTCCACGACCGCACAGGTGTGGTGAGCCACGAGCCGACACAGATGCTCGTCCGCCTGGTGAACGTCCCGCAGAAAGCGCGCACCGTCGAGAGGATGGAATCCGGTCACAACCAGGTCAGGCGCATACCCGACGTCGTGCAACCAAGCGGCGGTCTCAAGCAAGTTGGCGCGGTCGCCGAGTACAGGCGCGAGAGTCCTAGCCTGGCGCGCGACACCTTGCGTGTGCGCCCAGCGGCGCGGCAACGCGCTCTGCAGGTGATGACGTGCGATCTCGCGTGCCCACTCGGCGGTGCTGTTCATGTCTCTGACGCTACGGGCACGTCACTGGACATCCACGGACGCCGCGGGTCCATCTAGGGACGTCTTGGCAGCACGAACCGTCCCCGACCGTGAACGCACTCCACCAGGCCAGCGGCCTCCAACTGTTCAAGGGCTCGCCTTGCGGTGAACCGCGCGACGCCGTAGCGCTCGCCGATCCTCGCCTCACTCGGCAGGAGACTACCCACCGACAACGAGCCGTTCTCAATCAACGCCCTGAGGTCTGCCGCGATGCGCTCGTACGTCGGCCGCACCTTCTCCGCGGAGTCGGACCGCACGAACCTGCCTAGTCCCGTCACGACCGTGACTAGCTGCTCGTCCTGGAGGGCCCGCAACGCGCGGCGCACCGTGTCACGAGCAACGGCGAACTCCCTGCTCAGCTCATGCTCTCCGGGCAATCGACCGGCGGCTGGATAGGTCCCGTCCGCGATACGTCCCCGCAGTACCTCAGCGATCTTTCGGTAGGTGGCACCTGACCCTCTTGTCACCGCGCACTCCACCACACGCGCATGAGGCCCAGAGCGGCGACCGCTCCGGGCCTCACCTCACCTCCGACCCTCACCCCAGATCCACAAAGGCGGCGAGGATGCGTCGAGCAAGCCCACGCCGATGCCTTCCGCCTCCGGCGTCGGTATTCGCCGTAGGCGGGCGGGAAGCAACGTGGCGCGTGGGCTTGCTCGCGGGGGAAACAGCAACCCACCGCCCCGCCGCATCCGTCTGTGGACGAGGGCTGATGGTCCTACGGGAGGGGCTCGGCGGCGAGCAGGTGCGCCGATGCCGTCCAACAGGCCGCGCCATCAGAGCGTGCCCTCCGTTGCAGGAAGGCCGTTGCGGTTGGCGAGCCTGCCCTTGACCCACACCACCGCGTCGACGATGCGCTCGGCCTCGGTGATCGGATGCCCCGACGAGTCGAAGAACCAGAGGTGACCGCCGTCCCGATCGAAGGGCCGGCACGTGATCTTGTCGGACAGCACGGGGTTCTCGTCGCAGCAACCCGGCGCGGCCAGATTGCGCACCTTCAGGCCCGTCGAGGTCAGTTCGACGGCGAGGCGATGTGCGCGCAGGTGAGCGCCCAGCGCGGCCAACCGGGCCTCGGCCGCGCTCAGACCAGAGAAGGACGTCGACTCTGCATCGGTCTCACGGGGCTGGTCGAAGGACATGGGGCCTCCTCAACGAGGTTGCTTGGGGGACTTGACCGCCCAGAAACCGCAGGTGCGGCACCTCGGGCGTGTCCAGAAGCCTCGTTGGCAGGCCGGGACCTCTCCACTGGCAACTAGGGACGTCTAGGGACGTCTTCTGTTAGCGTCAGTCCTACCTTGCATCTCGGGAGGTCCGGTGAACGACCTGTTGCGGCGAGCCCTCGAAGAGGCCCGACTAACCGAAGACGATGTAGCCAAGCGTCTCGACGTAGACCCCAAGACCGTCCGCCGCTGGCTGTCTGGCCGCATCCCCTACCCCCGCCACCGAGCGACCCTCTCTGCCCTCCTGAACCACACCGCAGACGACCTGTGGCCCCAGCTCTCCGCACCGCGCCCACTCCCCGAACCACCGGGCGCCCAGATCCTCGCCACCTACCCGCACCGCTGGGCGGTCCCCCGAGCAGTCTGGCAACAACATTTCGCCAGCGCACGCCACGAGATCGGCATCCTCGCCTACGCCGGCCTCTTCCTCGCCGAAGACCAAGGGCTCGTGCGAACCATCGCCGACAAGGCCCGAGACGGCGTCGCCGTCCGTATCCTCCTCGGCAACCCGGACGGCCCCCGCATCTCCGAACGGGGCGCAGACGAGGGCGTAGGCGACTCCCTAGCAGCCAAGATCCGCAACGCCCTCGTCCTCTACGAACCCCTCCGCGACCTCGACAACGTAGAGATCCGCCTACACGACACAGTCCTCTACAGCTCCATCTACCGAGCCGACGACGATCTCTTGATCAACCCCCATGCCTACGGCATCCCTGCATCCCACGCCCCCGTGCTCCACCTCCGCTGCACCCACCCCGACGACATGGCCGCCACCTACCAACACAGCTTCGACCGCGTCTGGTCCTCGACAGGAGTGTGTCAGGCAGGGCCAAGGAAATAATGGACAGCGTGCGCCCCGTGATTGGCCATATCGCTCAAAGTGCTTGACATGCTACCCAAGCAGTAGATAATGATTGAATCGAGTCGATTTCCGGCTCCGACATCCGCTAAGCGCGACCAGCGCGCCAGATTTTTCCCCAATGAGGATCGCTTTGAGTCGAAACTACGGCGAACTTTCCCCCTTTGACTTTGAATGCCTTGTGAGGGATCTATTTCAAGCATGGTGGGGCAAGAAGCTCGAAGTATTTACTCCAGGTCGAGACGGTGGTGTAGATATTCGCCTCCTCAGGAGCGAAAGAAAGGACGTGTGGATTCAATGCAAGCATTCGCCGTACAAGGCTTACGCGGACATTAAGAGTAGTCTAAAAAATGAGGCTAGGAAGATTGGGCAAGCCACTGATATCGAATACTGGCTCGTTACTTCAGCATCCCTCACAGCGCAAAACAAGGCGGAGATTTGTCATCTTTTCAAGGAAGGAATTCTGACTGAAGATAGAATCAAGTGGCGGGGAGACATCGACGACCTACTCGCAACGTTTCCGACGATAGAGAGAAACAACTACAAGCTTTACATGACAAGTGTGCCGGTCATGCAACGCATTTTTCAATCTGAAACTTTTTTCCGAAACCAGTCATTCCTGCAAGCCGTCCAGAAGCGAATGAAGCTTTTTGTGCAAACACCAGCCTTTGAGCAGGCGAGGGGAGTTCTTGACAACACTGGAACTTGCATCATAAGCGGAGAACCAGGAGTTGGAAAGACGACTCTTGCAGACATGCTAGTCCTGGACCATATCGACCAAGGCTACGAGCTATTTATCATTTCCGAAGATGTCTCTGAAGCGGAAAGGCTATACAGACCCGAAGCCAAGCAGGTTTTCTATTATGATGACTTCCTCGGTCAAACTTCACTGCATGAAAAATTGAACAAAAACGAGGACAGTCGCCTCCTTTCTTTTATGCAAAGACTTGAATCTACATCGAATCACCGCTTCATCCTGACCACGCGTGAGTACATTTTGCGGGAGGCTTCGCAAGTATATGAGCGCCTCAATAGACGCGAGATGGCACTACACAAATACGTGCTAGACCTAGGGAGTTACAACCAATTCCATAAGGCTCATATCCTTTACAACCATCTCTACTACTCAACTCTTCCGCATTCCGCAATACGTTCGGTTCTTGAGGAGAATCGCTACCGGAAAATAATTCGACATAAAAATTACAACCCACGACTCGTTGAACTGTTGGTGAGCTTGGCCGCTCAAGAGGAGCCTGGCATAGGTTCAGAGCAGTTCGCTAGCTTCATGCTGAAGTCTCTCAACAATCCGTCAGAGCTGTGGCGCCATGCTTTCGAGGAGCAAATATCAGCTGATGCACGAGATCTACTTCTAGTCCTGGCGAGCTTTCCCGCTGGGGTGCGTCTGGGAGAGCTAAACAAAGCGTTTACTTCCTATAGGCAGTTCAACCGATACCCCAGCCTTGACAACTTTCGATTCAAGAAAACTATTGATCATCTAGACGGGGTATTCATCAAGACCCAGAGTGTCACTTACGGGGCGGATATTTTCGTCAGATTGGCAAATGCCTCGTTCCTTGATTTCATAGAACGCTATATAGAAGAGAATCCGGCGATTATGATTCCCGTACTTCGTGCCGCTGTCTATTTTGAACAACTAGAGACGCTATACAAGTGGGTTTCCCTTGCACTGAAATTTCAAAATGGCGTCGCTCTGCGTGCATCGATAGATGTGGAAGAGTTCTTAGATCAACTGGCCGGCAAGATTGCCGCATATTTTATGGCTGATCGCCTACTTGGGGCGGACGATTTTTCGATGACCAATCTACCCGCTAACGACAAGACTCTGATCAATCGCCGCCTCAATCTGTTCCTGACGCTTACGTGTAAACACGGCGCCAGAGTGGCCGACGACCAGGCGATAGCAACTGTGTCTGCAGCAATAGAAGCCTGGCGAGACCGGAAACGGCTAACAATCCAGAGTCGCTGGAAAGTAGAAGCGCTACGAACGGTCAGCCTTATAGAAGAATCTGATCACCTCGGAGTCATGCACAGTGCAATCCGAGAAGAACTCCGTGATATTTTCGAGTCCAGGCTAGACGAACCTGACGATTTTACCGCGCTCGAAGAATATTGGGAATTGGTTTCACCTAACCGTACGCAAGAACTCGCAGAATTGTTTAAGAGTTTCGTGCCGGGATATGTAGACCACGTCCTAGATGGAGACCCTGATAGCCTGGAGTCCTCGCTTGAGGGATTGGAAGGCATGGCTCACGATCTAGATGTCGACATAAGTAATGACGTCGCGGACTTGGACTATGCTATACAGCAGCACAAGGAGGCGGAAAAGTCTTCATATGATGGCGGAGGATTTCGATCTGCAGGTTCCAGTTCGTGGTATACTGATTCCCAGCTCGATCGGCAAGTGGACAATCTATTCGGAACGTTGGATTCTTAGCGGAAACATTTGATGTGTCCGTCCAAGTTCCTGGAAGTGCCGTGCGCCACGTTGGCGCCTATCGTCGCCACGATGCCCACGGCGAGGCTCCACTTGCCTAGGGCTGGTGCTGGTTGCTTCCGGCGGCTTGCGTCGAGGATGACCATGGACGCCGTCCAGATGAGGCCGTTCACCGTGAAGGGGACGAGGCGTGCGGTGGTGCCTGCCTCGCCGTGAGATCGGACGAGTTCGTAGGCATGGCGGTAGGAGATGATCGCCGCTACGCCGGCGACCGCCACCACGGCGAGGGCCGTTGTGATGCGGGTTAGGCGATCAACCACGCGTCAGCTCCTCTCGGAGGTCGATGACGCAGGGGTCGTCTTCGCCGTGGGTGAGGGTGAGTTCCGCGAGGGTCAGGGCCGTGATGGCGCCGTTGCGGTCTAGGGGCGTTGGCCATGTGGTGGCGTGCCAGAGCTTGCCGGTGCGGGTGGCTGTGGCTATGACCTTGCCGTTTGTGGTGGCGGTCATCTTGGTTTCGGTGAGTTCGAGGGCCATGGGTTGGGCCTCCTCCCTGCTGGGAGGGAGGGAGCCAGGGGAGCCAATCTCGGGAGCCAACGTGAGTCGAGATGGTCCGACTCGCTTCGACTGTGCCGGACGGTTCCCCTGGGCTCCGTCCCTTGTTTCCGCAGGTGAGCGGCTACCGAATCGACTTCCCCGGACGGCCCTGGACGGTGCCTGAATAAGGCTTGCTCAGCGGTTCCCTAAGTGAGGCTTAAGGGGGTTCTGGGGTGGGCGGGGGCGGCTTAGCGTTGGGCTTGTTCACATCGGAAGACGGCGGAGGTGCACAGGCGGAGAGCAGAGCGAACGTCGACTGAGGTTCCTGTTTGAGACAGGTCTCTGGCCCGCACGGCCCCGTTACCCCGCTCTGGGGCCGTGCGGGCCAGAGGCCTTTCTCAGTCGCGGGGGAGGGCGCCCAGGAGGAGGAGGCGGAAGGCGTCCGCGGTGCCGGTGGCGGCGGTGTCGCCGGTCGCCAGGCGGCGGACGGCGAGGCCGTAGAGCATCGCGACGATCGCCGGGGCGTGGCGCTCCGCGTCGGGGATGCCGAGGGCGGTGAGGACGGCGGTGGCGAGCCGGTCGTAGGCCTCGACGGAGCGGGCCGAGGTGTCGCGGATGGCGGGGTCGCGGGCGGCGTGCAGGTGCAGTTCGAGGTTGGCGATCTGCTCGGGGCCGTAGGCGAAGTCGACGACGGCCTTCTCCACCAGGTCGGCGGCGTCGACGGGGGCGATGCCGGACTCGCGCAGGCCCTCGGCGTAGGCCGTGATGCGGGCGATCTCGGTGTCCACGAAGGCGCGCAGCGCCTCGCGGAGCAGCTCGTCCTGGCTGGGGAAGTGGTAGGTGAGGGAGCCGAGGGAGACGCCGGCCGCGCGGGCGACCGCGCGGTTGGTCACGGCGCCGATGCCCTGCTCGCCGATGAGGCGGAGGGTGGCGTGGAGGATCTGGTCGCGGGCGCTCATTGCTGCACAGTCTTCCCCAAACACGGCGCGGACGCTATCGTTCGTTCGAACGAACGATACTCCGGAGGTGGGCGTGGAGCTGGGTCTGGCCGCTCAGGCGGACGCGCTGCGGAAGGGCGAGGTGTCCTCCGCGGAACTGGTGGAGGCGTCGCTGGACGGCATCCGGCGGCAGGAGTCCCTCGGGGCCTTCCGGGTCGTGCGGGAGGCCGCGGTGGAGGAGGCGCGGGAGGCCGACAAGCGGCTGGCGGAGGGGGAGCGGCTGCCGCTGCTCGGGGTGCCGGTCGCCATCAAGGACGACACCGACATCGAGGGGGAGACCACGCCGTTCGCGGTGGCCGGCGACCACCGGCCGGCCGTGCGGGACGGCGAGGTGGTCCGCAAGCTGCGGGCCGCCGGCGCGATCGTCGTGGGCAAGACGACGACGTGCGAGATCGGGTTGTGGCCGTTCAGCGAGTCGCCGGCGTACGGGGCCGCGCGGAACCCGTGGAACCCGGAGTACACGCCGGGCGGGTCGTCGGGCGGGTCCGCGGCGGCGGTGGCGGCGGGGATGGTCGCGGGGGCCGTGGGGTCCGACGGGGCGGGGTCGATCCGGATCCCCGCGGCGTGGACCGGGCTGGTCGGCATCAAACCGCAGCGGGGGCGCGTTTCCGGTCATCCCCACACCGATCCCTTCAACGGGATCACCGTGTGGGGTCCGCTGGCGAGGAGCGTCAAGGACGCGGCGCTGCTGCTGGACGTGCTCTCGGGCAGCCATCCGGAGGACGCGTACCAGGTGGGGCGTCCGGTGCTGCCCTTCGTGCACGCGACGAGGCGGGAGCCGGGGCGGCTGCGCATCGCGGTGTCGTACCGGACGGCCTTCGGGGTGAGCGGGAAGCTCGATCCGGAGATCCGGGCGGCGGTCGAGCGCATCTCCCGGCGCCTGACCGAGCTGGGGCACAAGGTGTTCCCCGCGGATCCGGACTACGGGCTGGTCGGCCTCGGGCTGATCCCGCGCGGGACGGCCGGGGTCGCGGACTGGCTCGACTCGATCCCGAACGCGCGGCCGGAGGCGCGGACGGAGGCCGAGGCGCGGATCGGGCGCCTCGTCGGCAAGCGGCTGCTCCCGCTGGCCAGGAGGATGGACCCGTACCTGCAGAAGAAGGTCGGGCGCATCTTCCGGTTCGCCGACGTGGTGCTGACGCCGACGACCGCGCAGCCGCCGTTGAAGGTCGGTGCCTTCGACGGCGCCGGCTACCAGAAGACGCAGTCGGGCGTCGCCGCGGCGTGCCCGTATGCGTGGACGTGGAACGTGCTCGGGTGGCCCGGCGTGAACGTCCCGGCGGGCTTCACGAAGAACGGCCTGCCGATCGGGGCGCAGCTGCTCGGCCATGACTCCGACGAGGCGACGCTGATCTCGCTCGCGGCGCAGCTGGAGGTCGTCGAGCGGTGGACGGAGCGCCGTCCCCGATGAAGGCCCGCGTCGGGCCGCCGGTGCGGGGGTCCCGTCCGTCACCGGCGGCCCGGCGCGCTCAGTAGCCGGCGCCGGTCAGCAGGCCGCCGTCGACGAGGACCTCGCTGCCGGTGCAGTACGACGAGTCGTCCGACGCCAGGTAGACGACCAGGCCGGAGACCTCCCTGGTCTTGCCCATCCGGCCGAGGGGGAGCGCCTTCATCAGCGCGTCGGCGCTGTCGGCCTTGGCCGCGATGATGTCGTCCTGCATGAACAGCGGGGTGACGATGCCGCCGGGGTGGATGGAGTTGACGCGGATGCCGTACTCGCCGAGCTCGCGGGCCGCGGACTTGGTGAGGCCGCGGACGCCGAACTTGCTGGCGCTGTAGGCGGCGAGGCCGTCGGCGCCGACGAAGCCCTCGGTCGAGGAGACGTTGACGATCGAGCCGCCGCCGGCCTCGCGCATCGCGGCCGTCACCGACTTCACGCCGAGCCACTGGCCCATCAGGTTGACGTCGATGATCTGCCGGAACTCGTCCAGCGACATGTCCTCGATGGTCTTGTAGCGGATGATGCCGGCGTTGTTCACCAGGACGTTCAGCGCGCCGAACGCCGACGTCGCGGTGCCGACGGCGTTCTCCCAGTCGGCGGGCGACGTCACGTCCATGCGGACGAACCGGACGTCGTCCCCGAGCTCGGCGGCGAGCTTGCCGCCCTCCTCCTCCAGGACGTCGCCGAACACGACCTTCGCGCCCTCGGCGACGAAGCGCTTCACATGGGCCTTGCCCATGCCGCGCGCCCCACCGGTGATCAGCGCCACCTTGCCGTCAAGCTGCCCCATCAACGCTCCTCGTTCCCAGCGGCGACCGCGACCGCGGCGCACCACCAAACTAGCGAACGCTTGGTTCGGCGAACAAGGCGGCCCGGAGCGGCGGGCGCCGGTCAGCGCGTGCGCAGCCCGTCGAACAGCAGCGCCAGCATCCGGTCGGCGTACCCGGCGGGGTCCTGGGCGCGCTCGGCCGCGACGCCGATCGCGTTGGTCAGCCGCAGCAGGTCGGCGGCGTCGGCGTCCGCGCGGATCGCGCCCGCGCGCTGCGCCCGCTCCAGCAGCCCGCCGACCGCGTCGCGGATCGCGGCGGCCGCGGAGCCGAGCCGGGTCGCCGACCACCGCGGCGACATCGCCTCGATGAGCACGGTCGAGGTGCCGCGCGGCGTCATCGCGCCGGCCAGGTAGCCGCGCAGCCAGTCCGCCAGCGCCGCGTCCGGGTCGGGCTCGCGCATCAGCGCGGCGGCGTGCGCGAGCAGCCCCTCGATCCGTTCCTGGAGTACCGCGTGCAGAAGGTCGTCGCGGGTGGGGAAGTGCCGGTACAGCGTCCCGGACCCGACGCCGGCGCGCCGGGCGATGTCGTCCAGGGACGCGCCCGTGCCGTGTTCCATGAAGGCCGCGCGGGCCGTGCTGATCAGTCGTTCGTAGTTGCGGCGGGCGTCCGCCCGCATCGGGCGCGGTTGCATGGGCACCGTCCAGCGGTGGCGCGGACGGCCGGACCGGCCGCCGCGTGTTACCGAAGAGCCTGCCATCTCCCCGCGCCGACGTCGAGGAAGGCGCCGTCTCGCGCCATCAGCCTCCGAGTGCGTCGCGGGACAGCCGGTCCGCCCGGCGAGTCGTCTCCGGAAGGCGGTACTCGGGCGTCACCGCGAGGACGTCGCGGCACGCCGAGTCGAGGTCGGTGCGGTGGCCGACCGACACGAACACCGGCTTCACGTCGTCGCGGGTCCGCAGCACCCGCCCGACCTCCTCGCCGCCGTCCACCAGCGGGCTCGCGTCGCCGCGCCGCCGTCCGGGCGGGTCGTAGGCGCCGACGAACGCGGTCTTGCCCACGCCGATCGTCGGCAGCCCGGTCAGCACCCCGAGATGGCACGCCAGCCCGAACCGGCGGGGGTGCGCGATCCCGAACCCGTCGCAGACGAGCAGGTCGGGCGTGGTCTCCAGGGCGCGGAGCGCGTCCAGCAGGGTGGGCAGCTCGCGGAACGCGAACAGGCCCGGGATGTAGGGGAACGCGGCCGTCCCGACGGCGACCGACTCCTCCACGACGCCGAGGGTCGCCGCGTCGAGGACGACCACCGCGGCGGCCAGCCGGGCCCCGGTCCCGCCGCCGTCGCCCGCGTACGAGACGTCCAGCCCGGCGACGGTGCGCGGGTTCGCCGGGCCGGGGACGCCGAGTTCGAGCATCGCGCGCAGCCGGTCCTGGATCGCCTCCGCCTCCTCGGGCGTCGACGGCCACGGGTGCAGGTCGCGTACCTCCATGAACCGGCACGCTACCGGCCCCCTGCGGCGCGGACGCGGGCGGCGGCTACGGTGAGGGCACGAGCGGCCGGAGCGGAGGACCGATGGACGGCATGACCCTCGACGGACGCACCGCCGTCGTCACCGGCGGCGCGGGCGGCATCGGCCGGGCGATCTGCGCCGACCTCGCCGCGCTCGGCGCCCGCGTCGTCGTCGCCGACCTCGACCTCGCCGCCGCCGAGGACGTCGCGGAGCGGACCGGCGGCGCCGCCGCCCGCGTCGACCTCACCGATCCGGCGTCCATCGACGCGTTCACGGCAGGCGCCGGGCCGGTGGACATCCTCGTCCACAACGCGGGCGTCAGCATCGTCGAGCCGTTCGCCGACAGCGACCCGGCCGACTGGGACCTGATGTGGCGGGTCAACCTGCGCGCACCGATGCAGCTCACCCGCGCGCTGCTGCCCGGGATGACCGAGCGCGGGTGGGGCCGGCTGGTGTTCGTCTCCTCCGACGGCGCCCGCGCCGGCGCCGGCGGCGAGGGCGCCTACGCGGCCACCAAGTCCGGGCTGTTCGGGCTCGCCAAGTCCCTCGCCCGCGAGGCGGCGGCCGGCGGCGTCACGTCCAACGTGGTGTGCCCCGGGCCGACGGACACGCCGATGGTCCGGGCGGTGTCCGACCGGCACCCGGACCTGCTGGCGAAGCTCGCCAGGCAGATCCCGCTGCGCCGCATCGGCCGCCCGGACGACGTCGCCGGCCTGGTCGCGTTCCTGTGCACCGACCGCGCCGGCTACATCACCGGCCAGACCGTGTCCGTCAGCGGCGGCATCACCATGCAGTGACCCGGCCCGGCCGAAGCGGCGGGCGGGCGCGGCTCAGCCCAGGGACGCGTACGCGGCCTCGGTGAGGCGGAACGCCCGCAGGTCGCCCGACACCTGCTCGCCCATCCGGTTCGGCAGGTACGCCAGCGCCAGCCCGGCGTCCGGGTCGCCGAGCCCGATCGAGCCGCCCGCGCCGGTGTGGCCGAACGCCGTCTCCCGCGCCGCCTTCGGGACGAAGAACGTCTGCGACGGGCGCATGAACCCGAGCCCGAACGAGCTCTCCACGATGAGCGTCCGGTCGGGGCCGGACACCCGGCGGCGCAACGCCTCGCGCAGCGTGTCCGGGCGCACGATCCGGCCCGCCACCAGATCGCGGTAGAACCCCGCGAACGCGGGCGCGGTCGCGAGCATCCCGGCGGACGGCCAGCCGGCGCGCAGCACCACCGGGTTGTTGTAGCCGCCCTTGCCCGGATGGGGGTTGTTCAGCGCCCGGTTCATCTGGCTCTGCGGGTCGCCGTAGGCCGCGGCGATCCGCTTGAGCACGTCGCCGGCCGCGGTCTTCGGACCGTCGGCCGCACCGGACACGCGGCCCCGCGCGGTCATCTTCGCCGCGCGTTCGATCACCTCGTCCGGCGCCCCGATCCACATGTCCAGGCCGCCGGTGAACTCCTTCTTCACGAACGCGCCGACCGGCGTGCCGGACAGCCGCCGGACGATCTCCCCGGCCAGCCAGCCGTAGGTCAGCGCGTGGTAGCCGTGCGTCTCGCCCGGCGTCCACTCCGGCGCCTGCGCGGCGAGCAGGTCCGCGAGCGCCTGCGGGTCCGCCGCCTCCTCGGCCGACACGGGACGGTCGAACGCGGGCAGCCCCGCCTGGTGCGACAGCAGGTGCGCCGCCGTCGCGGCGTCCTTGCCGTGCGCGCCGAACTCCGGCCACCACGCGGTGACGGGGCCGTCCACGTCGTAGGCGCCGCGCTCGGCGAGCAGCAGCGCCGCCGCGGCCGTCACCGCCTTGGTGCAGGAGAAGCCGAAGCACGGCGTGTCGGCGGCCCAGGCGCGCCCGGTCCGGTGGTCGGCGACGCCGCCCCACAGGTCCACGACCTTGCGGTCCCCGGCGTACACGGCGACGGCGGCGCCCAGCTCCCTGCCGTCGGCGAAATGCTGCTCGAACACCTCACGGACGGCGGCGAACGCCGGATCGCAGTGCCCCTGCACAGTGCTGCTCATGCCCGGTCCTCTCCACGGGGGTTTCTAGAATCATGCTCGAAGATTCCAGAAGTCCGGGCATCGGCCCCGCGTCATTCCCTCCGGACGGTCACCAGCGGTCGCGGTGCACCACGTCCTCGAACGCCCGCCGGGCCGGGTTCCGGACGGGCTTCAACGGACGGCCCGCCGGGTACCCCACCGCGACCAGGTAGGCGCAGTAGCGGTCGTCCGGCAGGCCGAGCACGCGGCGCGCCACCGACTGGTCCATCACCGTCGCGTGCCCGCTGCCGATCCCGAGGTCGACGGCCGCGAGCATCATGCTCAGCATCGCCTGCCCGAGGTCGAACCGCGCGGTCTCCCGCTCGGCGGGGTCGTCGTAGTCGCGCATGACCAGCGCTATCGTCGCCGCCGAACCGGGGACGTGCGCCGCGTACTCGCCCGCGGCGGCCAGCTCGGCCAGCCGATCCCGGTCCGTCACGACGACGAAGTCCCACGGCTGCCAGTTCTTGGACGACGGCGCCCGCCGCGCCGCCTCCAGGACGCGGTCGAGGTCGTCGGGCGGGATCGGGTCGTCGCGGTACTCCCGGACGTTGCGCCGGGACGTGATGGCGTTCCAGGTCTCCACGCGAGTGCGCTACCCGCCGCCCACCTCGGGAAACGGCCGGGTCGCCGACGGCGCGCGGCGGGGAGCGGCGCGGGTCAGGGCCAGCCCGCGCCGGGCACCTCGACATCCGCGGCGAGGAGGCGCCCGCTGCCCGGCCGCACCGGCTCCGGCTCGGTCATGCCCTGCCACTCCGCCGCCGTGATGAACAGCGTCGTCCCGCCGGGGCCGCCCAGCGCGCAGGCGAACGCGCCCCGGTCCACCTCGACGGCGTCCAGGACCGCGCCGCCCTCGGCGACGCGCACGCACCTCTCGTGCGGCACGTCCGCGTACCAGACGGCCCCCTCCGCGTCGGTGCAGATGCCGTCCGGCGTCCCGTCGCCGAGGTCGGCCCAGACGCGCCGGTCCGACAGCCCGCCGCCGGCGCCGATCGCGAACGCCACCAGCTCGCCGCGGTAGGAGTCGGCGACGATCAGCGTCGACCCGTCCGGGGTCACCGCCATCCCGTTGGGGAACGCGACGTCACCGGCGACCTCCCGGACCGTCCCGTCGGGCGCGGCCAGGAACACGGACCCGGGACGGAACTCCTCCCCGGCCATCGGGTCGAACCCGGCGCGGTTGACGTAGGCGTTGCCGCGGCCGTCCGCGACGATGTCGTTCCAGCCCGTCCGGCCGAGGTCCGCGTGCACGGTCCGCGTCCCGTCGCCGTCCTGCCGCAGCAGCCGCCCGCCGGGCGAATCGACCAGCAGCAGCCCGCCGTCCGGGAGCCACGCCGTGCACAGCGGCAGCGACTTCACCCGCGCGACCACCTCGCATCGCCCGTCCGGATCCGCGGCGAGGACCTCGCCCGCCGTCCAGTCGGAGAAGTACACCCGCCCGTCGTGCCACCGCGGCGACTCCACCAGCCCCCGCCCGCCGACCAGCGTCCGGATCTCCCGCATCGTCATCACCCTCGCCCCTCGCCCCTCGCCGGGAACATTCCACCCTCTACACGAACGACCTCCGCCGGTATCGACAGCGTCGCGGCGGAGGTCGTCTCGGGTCGGGGGCGCGGGGATCGCTAGCGGATGTAGTGGTGGACGGGTTCGGTGACGGGCTCCTCCGCGGCGGACGCCGGCTTCGTGCGGCCGAACTCCAGCGTCAGCAGCGCCGCCGCCAGCCACACGATGTCGAACCACGACCGGAAGACGATGCTGCGCGGCTTGTAGGCGGGCCGGAACTTCTTGTCGAACAGGTACAGCGACTCGACCGCGATCAGCGGGTCCAGCAGGTGCAGGGCCTGGTAGCCGGCCTTCTCCAGCGCGCCGCGCTGCTCGGCGTCCAGCAGCTCGCGGAAGGCCGCGAAGTTCAGCGAGACGAGCGCGTGGCCGTGCTCGCCCGCGTACTCGATCATCTCGACGATCAACCGCTCGTTGACACCGTTCGGCCCGCCGGGGGAGCGCCGCATCGCGTCCAGGCTGATGCCCTCGCCCGCCGTCACGTACCGCTGGAAGGCGATCGGCTTCTTGTCCTCGTCGTAGGCGACCGCGACGACCGCGCCGGGGTGGTAGCCGGTGAGCAGCTCGTCGAGGTTCATCGAGAAGCCGCGCTCGGCGGCGCCGCCCAGCGAGCCGGACGCGACCTCCAGCAGCGCGGCGCGCAGATCCGCGGACAGCTCGCGCTCGGGCAGGATCTCGGTGGTGACGCCGGCGTTGACGGTGCGCTTGACGGCCTGCCGGACGTTGCGCATCTGCCGGCCCGACAGCGTGAACTCCTCCGGCCGGACGACGACCTCGTCGCCGAAGCCGAACGAGCGCAGCGGGCCCCACTCCGGCAGCAGGTCGGCGCTCGCGCCGAGCACCGCGGGCCGCCAGCCGGTCCTGCGGCACAGCTCCAGGAACTCCGCGATGGCGGCGGCGTGCGACCTCGGGTCGCCGACGGGGTCGCCGCCCGCCACCGCGATGCCGAACAGCACCCGGTAGCCGATCGCGGCGCGCCCGTCCGGGCTGAACACGTACGCCTTGTCGCGGCGCAGCGCGAACGGGGCGAGGGTGTCCGAGCCGGGGTGCGCGACCAGGCCGGCGACGCGGCGCCGCTCGTCCTCGTCGCCGGGCGGCGGCGCGGGGTCGGGCGCCAGCAGCGTCATCACCAGGGCGAGCAGGCCCACCGCGCCGGCCAGGCCGAGCACGCCGGGCAGCCAGGACGCGCCGTCGATGCGCGCGCCGGTGGCGCCGAGGCCGCTCGCGACGACCCGCACGGACCGCACGGAGACACCGCCGACCAGCACCGATCCGACCACCGCGCCGATCACCAGGAGCGCGCCGGTCTTCACCGCGGTGCGGACCCGGTCGGGGTGCGGGCGGACGGGGAAGCGGTCGCGCTCCACCCAGAGCCCGACCAGGACGGCCGCGAGGAGCGGCACCCGCCACGGCGCGTCGTCGCCCGCCACGACGGCGAGCAGGCCGAGGACGACCAGTGCGACCAGGCCGTACCAGGCGGCCCGGCGGCGCAGCAGGACGCCGCGCGCGATCAGCAGGAG
This sequence comes from Actinomadura sp. RB99, assembly GCF_014706005.1. Lineage (NCBI taxonomy): Bacteria > Bacillati > Actinomycetota > Actinomycetes > Streptosporangiales > Thermomonosporaceae > Actinomadura > Actinomadura sp. RB99. The sequence continues at coordinate 37,119 of NZ_JABMCA010000056.1, forward strand.
CACCAGCCCCAGGGAGACGGCGTGCGCGGGGGCGAGCGGTGTTCCGGTCACCACCGCCGACAGCCGGTCGAGCCAGTGCGGGGACCATGCCATGGCGGGCACGGCGATCAGGACGGCGACGAACGCGGCGACGAGCGCCAGCGGCCAGACGGGCAGGGGCTCGCCGCCGGCGCGTTCGGCCGATTTCGCTGCATGCACGAGAAGGACACCTCCGCTGAGCCCCAACCATGATCCTTTGGAACTCATTCCCCGGATCGGACGTTATCTTTGGCCGCTCATGGTCAGCGTCGTCCGGACACCTCCTATGACGTCGCGTTCGGCGACTCCGGCGGTCCTCGTCCCCACGACGGCCGTACCCGGCCACCCGAGGGGAAACTGGTTAGTCTCGTGAGGGTGAAGAGGCTCCTGCTCGTTCATCACACGCCCTCGCCGTCCGTCCAGGCGATGGTCGAGGCGGTGCGCGCGGGGGCGCGCACGGACGAGATCGAGGGCGTGGAGGTCGTCTCCCGTCCGGCGCTGACCGCCTCCGCCGTGGACGTCCTCAAGGCGGACGGCTACCTCCTCGGCTCCCCTGTGAACCTCGGTTATCTCTCCGGGGCGCTCAAGCACTTCTTCGACCAGATTTATTACCCGTGCTTGGACGAGACAATCCGCCGGCCGTTCGGGGCGTTCCTGCACGGGAACAACGACGCGGCCGGGGCGCTGCGCGCGCTGGAGTCCATCACGACGGGGCTGAAGTGGAGGGCGGTCCAGCCGCCGGTGGTGGTGATGGGGGAGCCGGGCAAGGCCGACCTGGAGGCGTGCTGGGAGCTCGGCGCGGTGGCGGCCGCGGAGCTCGGGACCGTTTGAGCCCGCCGCTTCTCGGTAGCGTGCCCGCATGAGCGGTTTCCGTCACGTGGTGATGTTCAGGTGGGCCGAGGGCACGACCATCGGCCAGCAGGAGGAGGTCGCGGCGAAGCTGCGCGAGCTGACCGGGGTCATCCCGGAGATCCGCGGGTACAGCGTCGGCCTCGACGCGGGCGTGAACCCGGGGTCCTACGAGTTCGTCGTGGTCGCCGACTTCGCGGGCAAGGACGACTACCTGGTGTACCGCGACCATCCGGCGCACCGGGCGGTGATCGACGAGTTCATCACGCCGATCGTCGCGGAGCGGGCCGCCATCCAGTACGAGACCTGACGCGCGCCGGGCCGGGACCGGGGCGGCGCGATGTGCGCTGTCCCACACAACGCTTACCGAGCAAGCGCTTGTGTCGGAGCACATTTCAGGTTAGTTTCACAAAACGCCCGCCGGGAACGGATCGCGCCCCGTTCCCGGCGGACGGCCTACGCCCGCCCACCTCCGTCCTCCGGCGGCGCCCTCGTGGGAACGGTCCGATTCCTCCCGCGGCCCGAATCGTCGTACGGTTGCGCCGTCGCATCCGGGCCGGACGGGGGCCCGGCGGACGGGGGAGCAGGCGTGATCACAGTGGTGCTGGCCGACGACCAGTCGCTGGTGCGGGCCGGGTTCCGGATGCTGCTGTCCGGCGAGGACGGCATCGAGGTCGTGGGCGAGGCCGAGGACGGCGACGCGGCGGTGGAGCTGGCCCGCCGGCTGCGGCCCGACGTCGTCCTCATGGACCTGCGGATGCCCGGCACCGACGGGCTCGCCGCCACCCGCCGGATCGCCTCCGACCCCGCGCTCGACGACGTGCGCGTCCTCGCCCTCACCACCTACACCGACGACGAGCACATCTACCTGGCGCTGCGCGCCGGAGCGGCCGGCTTCCTCGTCAAGGACATGGAGCCCGTGGAACTGGTGAACGCCGTCCGGGTGGTCGCGGGCGGCGAGTCGCTGCTCGCCCCCGCCGTCACCCGCGCCGTCATCGAGGGCTTCGTCGGCGGCCGTCCCGGACCCGCCCCCGCCGCCGTCGGCCGGCTCGAGGGCCTCACCGACCGGGAGCGGGAGGTCGTGCGGCTGGTCGGGCGGGGGCTGTCCAACGCCGAGATCGCGAGCGCCCTCGCGGTCAGCCCCCTCACCGCCAAGACGCACGTCAGCCGGGCCATGAGCAAGCTCGGGGTGCGCGACCGGGCCCGGCTGGTGGTGCTCGCCTACGAGTCGGGGCTGGTCACCCCCGGGTCCGCGAGTTGAGGATCTCGTCGCGGAGCTGCTGCGGAGTGGGGGCCTCCAAAAGCCGCGGACCGTCCCGCAGCGGGACCAGGGCCCACCAGGACCCGGTCGCCTCGCCGAACCAGACGCGCACGCCCGGAAACTGCTCCTGCAGCCCGCGCGCCGTGGCGGCGCGGAACGCCGCCGGCGTGGGCTCGTCCCGGCCGGCGCCCTGTGGAGCCGTCATGCCGCCCTCCCCCCGATGATCTCCTCAGTAACAGCGTCCCCACGGACCAATGCGTCACCCCTACTCGGCAAATTGTGACTAAGCACACTATGGAGGTTCGGGGGGCCCAACGGTGGGATACCGCGCCGGATGTACTCCTGCGGAAGTAGCGGGCCTCCCGGAAGACGCCGCCCGCCCGACGACGCGGACCGGGTGCGCGAGCCACGCTTTCGGGAACGACGTGTTCTCTACCCGCGGACTCCCGCGAAGGTGGTTCCCATGAAACTGGCCAGGCTCGCCCGGGTCTGCTATCGGAGGCGATGGCTCGTCGTCGCCGCCTGGATCGTCGGCGCGCTCGCCGTGCTGGTCCTCGGCTACGGCTTCGCCGTCAAGCCGCTCAACGACTTCACCGGAGGCTCCTCCCATTCCGCGACCGCGAAGAAGCTGCTCGACGAGCACTTCCCCAAGCGCAGCGGCGACACGATCACGCTCGCCGTGCGGGCGGACGCCGGAGTGCGCTCGGCCGCCGCGAAGGAGCGGGTGACCCGGGCCATCGACCGGCTCGGCAGGACACCGCACGTCGCCTCCGTCACCTCGCCCTATGACGTCCCCGGCCAGATCTCCAAGGACGGCCGGACGGCGTTCGCCACCGCGAACCTCGACGTCCCCACCAACGACGTGCCCACCACGGACGTCACCAAGCTCATCGACGACGTCCGCAGCGACTCCGGGCCCGTCCGGATCGAGCTCGGCGGCGCCGCGATCGACAACGCCGAGACCGCGGAAGGCGGGTCGTCGGAGGGGATCGGCGTGCTCGCCGCCATCGTCATCCTGCTGATCGCGTTCGGCTCGGTGCTGGCGATGGGACTGCCGATCGTGACCGCGCTGTTCGGCATCGGCTCCGGGCTCGGGCTCATCGCGCTGATCGCGCACCTGCTGCCCGCGCCGTCGTTCGGGCCCATCGTCGCCGCGCTCCTCGGCATCGGCGTCGGCATCGACTACGCGCTGTTCATCGTCACCCGCTACCGGGAGGAGCTCGCCGCCGGGAAGGAACCGGAGGAGGCGACCGTCACCGCCGTCACCACCGCCGGACGCGCCGTCCTGTTCGCCGGCAGCACCGTCGTGATCGCCCTGATGGGCCTGTTCGTCATGCAGCAGAAGCTGTTCAACGCCGTCGCCGTCGCCGCCGGCGTGGCGGTAATGATGACGATGCTCGCCGCCGTCACCCTGCTGCCCGCGCTGCTCGGCTTCACCGGCCGGGCCATCGACCGGCTCCGCGTGCCGGGGCTCGGCCGGGCGCGCCGCCCCCTCGCCGAGCGCTGGGCCCGGGTCGTCCAGAACCACCCGGTCGTCACCGGGCTGGCCGCGGCGGCCCTGCTGCTCGTCCTCGCGGTGCCGGCGCTGTCGATGCGGCTCAGCCTGCCCGACTCCAGCACCCAGCCGCACGACACCAGCGGCTACGCCGCGAACCAGATCATGGCCGAGGGCTTCGGGCCCGGCACCGCCGCGCCGCTGGTCATCGTCACCCGGGGCGGGAACCCGGCGCCGGTCGCCGCGGCCGTCGGCGCCGCACCGGGCGTCGCGGCCGTCCAGCCGCCGCGCACCAGCCCCGACGGGGCCGTCTCGCTGATCATGGCGTTCCCGACCACCGGCGCGCAGGACGAGGCCACCCCGCGGCTGGTGCACCGGCTCCGCGACGACGTCCTGCCCCGCGTCACCCGCGGCACGGACCTGCGCGCCTACGTCGGCGGCCAGAACGCGGCGTCCATCGACTTCGCCGACGACGTGCAGAACCGGCTGCCGCTGCTCATCGCGATCGTGGTGGGGCTGTCGCTGCTGCTGCTCGTCGCGCTCGTCCGCTCGCTGACCGTGGCGCTGCAGGCCGCGCTGATGAACCTGCTGTCGATCGCCGCCGCCTACGGCGTGCTGACCGCCGTCGTGCAGTGGGGATGGGCGGGCAAGGCGCTCGGCTTCCCCACCTCGATGCCGGTTACCACCTGGGTGCCGCTGATGATGTTCCCGATCCTGTTCGGGCTGTCCATGGACTACGAGGTGTTCCTCGTGTCGCGGATCCGCGAGTCGCACGAGGCGGGCGTGCCCACCCGGGAGGCCGTCGCGCGCGGCCTCGCCGGCACCGCGCGGGTCATCACCGCCGCCGCCGCGATCATGGTGATGGTGTTCCTGTCGGTGCTGCTCGGCGCGAACGTCGCCGTCAAGCAGATCGGCCTCGGCCTCGGCGTCGCCATCCTGATCGACGCGACCGTCGTGCGGATGGTGCTCGTCCCCGCCCTGATGGAGCTGTTCGGCGAGAAGAACTGGTGGCTGCCCGGACCGATCGCGCGGCTGCTGCCGCGCCGCCGCCTCGAGAGCGCGCCGGAGCGCCCGGGCGTGCCGGTAGGGGGATAGCGGGCATCGCCCGCCGGCGGGGGACGGCGGGCGCCGGGCCCACGGGCCGCAGGCGTCCGCCCGGGGGCTAGTGGGTGTTGATCCCGTCGAACATGACCTTGATGTAGTGCTCGCCGAGGCTCTGGGCGTCGAGCCGTCCGCCCGGCTTGAACCAGCGGACGGCCACCCAGATGGTGTCGCGGATCATCCGGTAGGTCAGCTTCGGGTCGAGGTCCTCGCGGAACAGCCCCTGCTCCTGGCCGGCCGCGATGGTCTCGACCCACATCTTCTCCACCTCGTCCTCGGACTTGGTGAGGTAGGCGAAGCGGTCCATGCCCTGGAGGTAGTTCCAGTCGTTCTGCATGACCGTGATCGCGGCGCGGTGCGGCTCGAGGCTGTTGAACGCGATGCGGACGAGTCCGGCGATCGTCTCCCGCGGGTCGCGGCCCGCGTCGATCTCGGCCCGGTAGGCGGCCATGATCTCGTCGAAGAAGCCGGTCAGGATCTCGTCCACGATCGACTCCTTGGAGTCGAAGTGGTGGTAGAGGCTGCCGGACAGGATGCCGGCCTCGTCGGCGATGTTGCGGACCGTGGTGGCCTGGAAGCCCTTCTCCGCGAACAGGTCCGCGGCCAGCCTGACCAGGTGCTCGCGGCGCTCCGACGCCAGGGCCGGCGAGCCCTTGCCGCGGCGGCGCGCGCCGCCCTCGCCGGCGGCCCGGGGCCTCGCCCGCCCGGAATTCGCGCTCGTGGTCGTCACCCTCTCATTATGCCGTGCGCGCCCAACCGCTTGCTCAGTCCGCGCGTCAACGGCAGTTTACGGTGTGCCCAAGCGCTTGTTCCATCACCCGGGGCTCCCGCGTCGCGACGCGGCGCGACGTCCGCCGCCCCGCGACGCCCGCACCGGGCCGCCCCGCATACCCTCGGACCATGCCCGATGTGATCGTCTTCGACCTGTTCGGCGTCATCGCCCGCACCCAGACCCCCGAGGCCGTGCGGGAGATCGAGGAGGTCGCCGGGGTCTCCGGCGCCCCGTTCTGGGACGCGTACTGGGCGCTGCGCCCCGCCTACGACGCCGGCCAGGAGAGCGCCGCCTACTGGGCGGACGTCGCCGCCGCCCTCGGCACCGCGTTCCCCGACGTGCCCGCGCTGATCGACGCCGACCTGCGTAGCTGGACGAACGCCGACGAGCGCATGGTCGCCCTCGTGCACGAGCTGGCCGACGGCGGGCGCACCCTGGGCCTGCTCTCCAACATCATCGCCGACCTCGTCCCCCGCTTCGAGGCGCGGCACGGGAGCTGGCTGTCTCGGTTCGACGCGCTCACCTACTCGTGCGCCATCGGCGTCGCCAAGCCCGACCCGCGGGCCTACCGCATCTGCGCCGAGCGCCTCGGCGTGAAGCCCGCCGACGTCCTGTTCATCGACGACACCGAGCGCAACGTCCTCGCCGCCCGCGAGACCGGCATGGCCGCCGAGGTCTTCACCGGCCCCGACCAGATCCGCGCCCTTCTCGGCTAGAGGCGCACGACGAGCTTGCCGGTCGCCTCGTCGGCCTCCATGTACCGGTGCGCGTCGGCGATCTCGTCCAGCGCGAAGACCCGGTCGACGTTCGGCCGGAACCGGCCGCTCCCGACCTCGTCCACGAGCCGCTGCAGCGTCGCGGCGCCCGCCGCGCCCTGCACGTCGTCGCTGTGGAACACGGTGAGCCGCGTCCCGCTCCGCATCGCCTGCATCGGCTCGAACTCGGGAAGCACCCACGCGCCGCCCAGGATGCCCGTCATGCACACCGTGCCGCCCTTGCGGACGAGGCCGAGCGAGTCCACGAGAGTGGACGCGCCGACGAGTTCGAGCACGTGGTCCGGGCCGTCCGGGACGATCGCCCGCACCCCGTCCGCGATGCCGCCGTCGTCCAGGACGACATGGTCGGCGCCCGCCGTCTCCAGCGCCTCGACCTTGCCGGGGTTGCGGGTCGTCGCGATCGTCCGCAGGCCAAGCCCCCTGGCCAGCGACAGCGCCGCCATGCCGACCGACGACGTCCCGCCCCGCACCAGCAATGTCCCGCTGTCCGCGCCCAGCGCGTCCAGGGACCCCTGGGCGGTGAGGTAGGTCTCGGGCAGCGCCGCGAAGACCTCCCAGTCCAGCTCGGTCGTGACGGGGATCAGCAGGTCGTCGGGGAGCAGCGCGTACTCGGCGTAGCCGCCGTCGAACGCGCGCCCCATCTCGCCCATGACCGCCGCGACCCGCGTCCCCGGCGCGAGCACCCCGCCCACGGCGACCTCGCCGACGCACTCGATCCCGAGCACGCGCGGGAACCGCACGCCGGGGGAGTGCCCCTGCCGGGTGAACATCTCCGACCGGTTCAGCCCGAACGCCCTGACCTTCACCAGCGTCCACCCCGGCCGCGGCTCCGGAACCGGCACCTCGCGCACCCGCAGCACGTCCGGCGGCCCCGGCCGCTCCGCGACGGCCGCCCGCATCATGATCGACTCCACCCCGAGAACAACTACCCACCCCACCGGGATCATCCCGGCCGGCCGCGCATGGGACGGGAACTCCCGGGCACTGGTGCCCGCAGAGCGTCTGGACGTAGTGTCCAATAGGGGTGGGGGTGCGTTGGAACCCTGGGGTGACGGTATGCGCGCTTCTCGGACGCGGCGCCGGGTGCCGGTGCGGGCGGCGGTGCAGCGGTGGCGGGTGCTGCTCGACCTGTGGCTCATCGCGAGGCCCGCGATCTGGCTCGTCTCGCTCGTGCCGTTCTATGTCGGGCACCTGCTCGCGACGCGGTGGCTGATCGCGGGCCAGGACGCGTGCGTGCCGATGAGCGGACGGTGCCTGGACGCGGCCGCGCCCGTGCTGACCGGGCTCGTCGTGTGGGGGCCGCTGGTCTGGCTCGCGGTGCTGGCCATCAACGACGCCTTCGACCTGGACGGCGACCTGAGGAATCCGCGTAAGGACGACGCGCCGCTGGTCGACGGGCGGCTGAGCGTGCACGGGGCACTGGTCGCGGCGCACGTCACCGCGGCGGCGGCGCTGCTCGTCGCGCTGACGGTGCGGCCGGCGTTCGCGCTGGTCACGCTCGGGTTCCTGGTGCTCGGCTGGCTGTACAGCGTGCCGCCGGTCCGGCTGAAGGACCGGCCGGGGTTCGACGTGGCGACCAACGCGGCCGGCGTCGGCGGCCTCGCGCTGCTGGCCGGCTGGACGGTCGTGCGTCCCATCGAGGGCTTCCCGTGGGTGATGGCCGTCGAGGGCGTCCTGGTCGCGACCGCCCTGTACGTCCCGACGACCGTCACCGACTACAAGGCCGACCTCGCCAGCGGGTACCGGACCATCGCCGTGCGGCTCGGCCCGCGCGGCGCGCACCGGATCGGGCTCGCCGCGTGGACGGCGTCGTGCGCGCTCGCGGTGACGCTGGCCGCGACCGGGCATGTGTTCCCGCACCGGACGCTGTGGACGCAGGCCGTGTCCGCGCCGGTGCTGGTCTGGGCCTACCACCGCTTCCTCGGCCGGGCGCGCGAACCGGGGGAGGTGCTGCACGGCATCATCGTGGCGAGCTGGATGTTCCTCGTCCCGTACCTGGTGTTCGCGCTGATGTACGCGCGGGTGCTCTGAGCGGTCAGGCGGGCGGGGGCGGGAGCTCGCCGCCGGCCTCGGCGGCCTTCGCGAGCCGCTCGCGCAGCGTCCGGACGAGCGCGTCGCCCTGCTCGGTGAGCCGCTCGATCGCGGGCAGCGCCAGGTCGTCGCGGACGGTGTCGGCGAGCAGCTCGTCGTACTCGTGCGCCTTCGCCGCGAGGGACTCCAGGTGGCGGTGCGCGGCCAGGGCCTCGTCGGCGGCGCGGGCGCGTTCGGCGTACCGTTCGAGGGCCTCGATCCGGCGCGTCACCGCCTCGACGGAGATGTCGAGCTTCTCGCGGAGCGGCCGCAGCGCCTCCTCCACCTCGGGCAGCGGCGCCGCCTCCGCCATCTCCTCCTGCTCCCTGCGCAGCTTCGACTGCCGCGCCAGGACCTGCGCGATCTCCCACTCCTGCCGGGGCAGGGTGACCGCGTTGTCGACCGTGTCCAGCAGCCCCTCACGGTTGACCTGCGAGTCGCGGACGGCGTCGACCGCGGCCTGCAGGCGGACGAGCAGCGCGCGGCCCGGCCCGTCGAAGTCCTCGGGGGTGAGGTAGCGGTGCCTGCGGCGCTCCAGCTCGCGGGCGCGCCGCAGGTCCAGCGAGACCGACGGGGTGCCGAGCGCGACCAGGACCGCGAGCATGCCGAGGCCGATCAGCCACAGCGAGCCGAGCAGCGGCGAGCCGAGCAGGCCGAGCCCGAGGACGGTCAGCGGCGCCAGCCACAGCAGCGGGCGGCGGCGCGCCACGAGCGTGTCGAGCTCGGCGCGCAGCGCGGGGTCGGCGACCGGGCGCGGCTCGGCCGCCGGGCCCTCCCCGGCGCGGCGCGGCGGGGCGATCCGCCGCCAGTACGCGCCGACGTGGGTCTCGAACGCGAAGTCGGTCGGCTCGATCTCGACCTCGGTGCCGCCGGCGGGCAGCGGCCACATGCCGACCGGGTCGCCCCCGCCGGGGCCGGTGAAGCGGACCCACCAGCCGCCCGCGGCGTCGTCGCACCGGTACCGCCCCGGGGCGACGTCGATGCCGACGAAGAACGTACCGACTCCGGGGATGGACTCGTTCCACGCGCCACTGGTCACCGGCGACCTCCGACCCGACCTCTCGCCGTGCCCCTCGCCCCCCTCCGGCGAGGGCCGTCCCACCGTGCTGCGCCCGCGACAGGACCGACGCCCGGGAGACGACAACAGTTGCATTACCCACATCGTCCCCGGGAAAGCGGCGTCACGGACATCGGAACCGGTTTGGAATACTCCATGGGTGCGACCTGCTTACGACCCTCTCGACGACCCGCCCTGGGCGATGCAACTGGTGGTACGTGCGGAAAAGGCCGATCCGCCCACTCACGGCGCGGTCTGTGAGGCCGCGGCGACCGCCGTCGTCCGGCTGCTCACCGACCCGCGCGCCACCGAGCCCGACGGGGAATGGCGGCACGCGGTGCACGAATGGGAGTCGCGGCGGATCCGGAAGGTGACGCGGCGCGCGCGCGGAGTGCGATGGCCGGAGGCGCAGGCGCTGCCGGGCGTGACGGTCGAGCACGCGGGCGCGCAGGTGCGGGCGTTCCCGCCCGGCCCGGTCGCGGACGTCCCGCCGGAACTGGCGAAGCTCCAGGTGGCCGGGCTCGACCTCGCGGAAGCCGAGGAGCCGCCGCCTCCGCCCGCCCCGCCGTACGCCGCGCTCGCCCTGAACCCCGATGTGACGATGACGACCGGGAAGGCGGCGGCGCAGAGCGGGCACGCCGCGCAGTTGCTGCTGCGGCAGGGCCCGCGCAAGGACGTCGCGGCGTGGATCGAGGCGGGCGCGCCCGTCCACCTGGTCCGGGACGTCGCGTGGGCGCGCTGCGTCAAGGAGGCCGCCGTCGCGGTCCGCGACGGCGGCTTCACCGAGGTGCCGCCGGGGACGATGACGGCCATCGCGTGGATCGTCCGCTGACGTCCGGACCCTCCCGTGCCGTCCGGGCGCGCCGGGGCGCGCCCGGATCAGCGGCGCGGCAGCCGGTTGAGCGCGGCGAGCGCGAACTCCTGCGTCCGGGTGAGCCGCCGCGGCTCGCCCTCCCCGCCGGGCTCGCCGCCGTCCTGCCCGGGGCCGGCCGGCGCGGGCGACGCGGCCGAGGCGCGGACCGCCGCACCGCTGCCGACCTGCGCCTTCGCGCTCAGCCCGTACGAGACGAACAGCAGCACCACGAAGCCCGCGAGGTAGAGCAGGTGCTCCAGGAGCCCGCCCAGGCGGCCGTCGAACACGTCCAGGACCGCGAACACCGCGAAGCCCGCCATCCAGCCGGCCAGCGCCGGGACGAACCACACGTCGCGGCGGCGGACGAGTCCCGCGGCGGCCACCGCGACGAGCACGGCCTCGGCCGCCTTCGCCAGGATCAGCAGCGTGCCCGCGTTCCCCGAGCCGAAGTAGTCGCCGAGTTCCTTGCGCCGGTCGCTCCACAGCAGCGCCGCGCCGGCCAGGCCGGTCACCCCGTACGCGATGAGGAAGACCCCGACCGCGTAGTGCATCCGGTGCCAGGTGCCCCCCGGGGAGGGCGGAGCGGTCCCCTCCGCCGGGCGCCGCTCGGGCAGCCGCTGGTCGGGCCGGGTCCACTCCGGGTTCGCGCCCGCGCTCGCCATCGCCATACGCCCCAACTTCCCCCTTCGAGTGCCATGCGCAACATATCCCGGATGCCGTTCGCGGCCGCCGGGCACCGCGCCCTTTGCGACGCTCGCCGCGCCGCCGGAGTTCGCGCCGCACCCGCACCGACCGGGCCGAAGTGCTTGCACCCGGGCCGGGGAAGGGGGAGGGTGAGATCTCGTCGGGCCGCGCGGAGTCCACGGGGAAGACAAGGATGACGCCTGACGATACGGGAACCGCCGCGCCCGCTCGGACGCGGATCGAATATCTGGAAGAGCTGGGCGGCGAGCTGGTCGAACGCGGCCTTCGGGTGCGGCTCACGCTGCCTCGGGGCCAGTCGCCCAGCCTGCACGTGATGAATCCGGACGCCTCCGCCCTGACGGAGAACATCCTCGCGGAGCGGGGCGCCGACGGATGGTGGTACTGGTGGTCGTGGGCGGAGCGCATCGCTCCCGCCGACGACGTCGCCGCCGCGGCCGACCGGGTCGCGCTGGTCCTCTCGGTCCACTGACCCGCCCGCCGGGCGGGGACGTCCCGGGGCCGCACCGGCCGCCGGACGCATTGCCGCCCGTCCCGGGACCGCGGCGCCCGCGGTCACGCCGACGCGGGACGGGCGGGTCCCATCGGAGCACGACGGCACCGTGATCATGCGGCGGCTCCCGGCACGAACCGGGACCGCGATCGCGTGATCACGGCCTTCGCCGCGCCCGCCGTTCTCCGCACGCCTAGCTTCGCCCATCACGCCGCGCCCGCGCCGTTCCCTGCCCGCCACGCTTCGCCGGACCACGCCGCGCCCTGTGCGCCGAACGTCGCCGCACCACGCCGCGCCCGCGCCGGGGCGTGCCCGCCGGGGTTTCGGACGGCTTCGCCCCGCGGGTTGACCGCGGGTCCGGGTGAATGTTGACCCGCCGAACATATGCCGCGCGCGGCCCCGGAACGCCCTGACCTCCGGTTCCGCCGCCCCGATCAGCGCCCTCCCTCGTTTCCCCCGTGTTGATCTCGCGTTACGGGATTGTTACTGCCCACAACAAATTAGCCGGGCGAGAGGTCTGGCGTTCCGGACGAGCCGGACATAAGTTGCGGGACACAACATTCACGCCGGTGGAGGTGCGACCGCGCTCGCCGGCGCTGCGAACCCTCGGCCGCGCCATGCGGCCACCCCCAAGAAAGGACCCGGGCAATGCGCAAGGGGATCCTCAGCTTCATGGCCCTCTCGGCGGCCGCGGCGCTCACCCTGTCCGCGTGCGGGGACGACAACGGCGGCGGCGACAAGGGCTCCGGCTCCGGCTCCGGCGCGGTGAAGGGCAAGGTCGGCGTGATCCTGCCCGACACCACCTCGTCCGTCCGCTACGAGAGCTTCGACCGCCCCTACCTCGAGCAGGCGTTCAAGACGGCCGGCGTCCAGTACGACATCCAGAACGCCGAGGGCTCGACCCAGCGGTTCCAGACGATCGCCGACCAGATGATCACCAGTGGCGTCACCGTGCTGATCGTGGACGGCATCGACTCCAACTCCGCCGGCGCCGTCCAGCGCAAGGCGCAGTCCCAGGGCGTCAAGACGATCGACTACGACCGGCTCACCCTCGGCGGCGTCTCCGACTACTACGTCTCCTTCGACAACGTGAAGGTCGGCGAGGAGCTCGGCAAGGGCCTGCAGAAGTGCCTCGGCGGCAAGAGCGCCAACATCGCCTACCTGAACGGCTCGCCGACCGACAACAACGCGACGCTGTTCGCCAAGGGCGCGCACAACATCCTCGACCAGGTGTCGACCTACAAGAAGGTCGCCGAGCAGGCCGTCCCGGACTGGAAGCCGGACAAGGCCGCGACGATCTTCGAGCAGATGTACACCGAGCAGCACGGCAAGATCGACGGCGTGCTGGCCGCCAACGACGGCCTCGGCAACGCCGCGATCTCCATCCTGAAGAAGAACCAGCAGGCCGGCAAGGTCGCGGTCACCGGCCAGGACGCCACCCTCCAGGGACTGCAGAACATCCTGGACGGCACCCAGTGCATGACCGTGTACAAGCCCGTCAAGCAGGAGGCCGACGCGGTCGCCAAGCTCGCCGTCGCCCTCATCAAGGGCCAGAAGGGCGAGACCAACGGCACCACCAACGACCCGCAGGGCAAGCGCGACGTCCCCTCGGTGCTGCTGAACCCGATCGGCATCTTCAAGGACAACGTCAAGCAGGTCACCGACGACCAGTTCGTCAAGGCCGCCGACCTGTGCAAGGGCGCCTACGCGGCCAAGTGCAAGGACGCCGGCATCCAGTGACCTCGCACTGACCCCGTCGATGTCGCCCGGGGAAGCGGGGGGTCGCACCCCCGGGCGGTACTGACCCTCGTGGCGGGCCCCACCCGCTGAGGACGCCCCGGGAGCCCGGAACCCCGGGACGTCCACGGGGCCCGCCACGGGCCCGCGCCAACCCCCGGAAGGAAACGGGCCCGCGCTACCCCTGGAAGGAATCACGTGGCAGAAAACGGAGACCCCGTCCTCCGCCTGACCGGGCTCAACAAGAGCTTCGGCGCCGTCCATGTGCTGCACGACGTGGACTTCGCCGTGCGGCTGGGCGAGGTGATGGCCCTCGTCGGCGACAACGGCGCGGGCAAGTCCACCCTCATCAAGTGCATCGCCGGCATCTACCCGATCGACTCGGGGAAGATCGAGTTCGACGGCCGCGAGGTGACCGTCGACGGTCCGCGCGCCGCGGCCGACCTCGGCATCGAGGTCGTCTACCAGGACCTCGCGCTCGCCGACAACCTCGACATCGTGCAGAACATGTTCCTCGGCCGCGAGCGCCGCCGGGGCATCGTGCTGGACGAGGCGTCCATGGAGGAGGCGGCCCGGCAGACCCTCGCCCGGCTGTCCGTCCGCACCGTCAAGTCGGTGCGCCAGCAGGTCGCCAGCCTGTCCGGCGGGCAGCGGCAGACCGTCGCGATCGCCAAGGCGGCGCTCTGGGAGTCCAAGGTCGTCATCCTGGACGAGCCGACCGCCGCGCTCGGCGTCGCGCAGACCCGGCAGGTGCTCGACCTCGTCCGGCGGCTCGCCGACACCGGGCACGCCGTCGTGCTCATCTCGCACAACATGAACGACGTGTTCGAGGTGGCCGACCGCATCACCGCGCTCTACCTTGGCCGGGTCGCCGCGGACGTGGCACGCTCCGAGGTCACCCACGGCCAGGTCGTGGAGCTCATCACCGCCGGCCGTTCCGGTGATCTCGGCCTCGCGCCGCAGACCGCCGCCGAGAGCATCTGAAAGGGGGACCGAGGTGTCCACCGAACTCCCCGAGGGCAAGGAGGCCGCCGTGAAGCTGGCGGACTCGGACTTCGCCGCCGACCGCCGCGAGCACGACGTGCGCTCGGCGCTACTGGACTACTGGGGCCGCATCCGGGCCGGTGAGCTGGGCGCGCTGCCCGCCATCCTCGGCCTCGCCGCGCTCATCGTCCTGTTCTTCGCGCTGCGGCCCAACACCTTCCTCAGCAACCAGAACATCGCGAACCTCTGTACGCAGGCGCTGCCCATCGTGATCCTCGCGATGGGCCTGGTCTTCGTCCTGCTGCTGGGCGAGATCGACCTGTCCGCCGGTGTCGCGAGCGGCGTCTGCGCCGCCGTGATGGCCAAGCTGATCGCCGACAGCGGCCAGCCCTGGTACGTCGCGGTGATCTCCGCGCTGGCGGTCGGCGTCGTCATCGGCACCGCGATCGGCTGGCTGGTCGCGGTCGTGCGCATCCCGTCGTTCGTCGTGTCGCTGGCGTTCTTCCTCGGCATCCAGGGCATCACGCTGAAGCTGATCGGCGACGGCGGCACGGTGCCGGTCCGCGACGACTTCATCGTGGCGCTGGCCAACAAGAACATGCCGATCTGGCTCGGCTGGACGCTCGCCGCGGTCTGCGCGGCCGGCTACGCCGGGACGCAGCTGCTGCGCTGGCGCCGCCAGCAGGCCCGCAACCTGCACTCCCGGCCGGTCGAGCTGGTGATCGCCCAGTCGGTCGTGGTCGCCGCGGCGCTGCTGCTCGGCACCTACCTGCTCAGCCAGGACCGCGCCGCCAGCCCGCTGATCTTCCTCGGCGGCGTGCCGTGGGGCGTCCCGCTGGTCGGCGTGCTGCTCATCGTCTGCACGTTCGTGCTGGCCCGCACCCCGTACGGCCGGCACATCTACGCGGTCGGCGGCAACGCCGAGGCGGCCCGCCGCGCGGGCATCAACGTCACCCGGATCCGGATCTCGGTGTTCATCATCGCGTCCGGGTTCGCGGCGGTCAGCGGCATCGTCGCCGCGTCCCGGCTGAACTCGGTCACCCCCGACGCCGGCGGCGGCAACACCCTGCTGTACGCGGTCGGCGCCGCGGTCATCGGCGGGACGAGCCTGTTCGGCGGGCGCGGCAAGGCCCGCGACGCGGTCCTCGGCGGCCTGGTCATCGCCATCATCGACAACGGTCTCGGACTGCTCGGCACGAAGGCGTACCTGAGCTTCCTCATCACCGGGATCGTGCTGCTGTTCGCGGCGAGCATCGACGCCCTGGCGCGGCGCCGCCGCAGCAACACCGGCCGGTGACCCCGTGCCGGCCCTGCCCCTGAAGGCCGGGACCCCGTGAACGCGGGAGACGCCCGGGAGCCGGCGGCGCGCGCCGCCGGCCCCCGGGCCCTGCCGTACGGTCCCGCCCTGCCGTCCGACCCCGTGCCGCCGTTCGGCCCCGTGGCGCCGTTCGACCCGGAGCCGCCGGCTCCAGGCGGCGCCGCGCGCGTTTCCCGGCCCGTGAACGCGGCTGATACGCTCACTGCCCACGACCGATCGGCGCGCGGTGACGCGGCACGGTGGGAGCCCCTCGGCATGGCAGTGACGCCCGTCCTCGACCTGCGCGGCATCGACAAGAGTTTCGGTTCCGTCAAGGTCCTCCACGACATCGCCTTCTCCGCGTACCCGGGCGAGGTCACCGCGCTGGTCGGCGACAACGGCGCCGGCAAGACCACCCTCGTCAAGTGCATCGGCGGCATCCACGCGCCGGACGCGGGGGAGTACCGCTTCGAGGGCCGCCCCGTGCGGCTCGGCAGCCCGCGCGACGCCGCCGCCCTCGGCATCGAGGTCGTCCACCAGGACCTCGCGCTCTGCGAGAACCTCGACATCGTCCAGAACCTGTTCCTCGGCCGCGAGCAGCGGCGAGGCATCGCGCTCGACGAGTCCGGGATGGAAGAGCTGGCCCGCAGGACCCTGTCCGGCCTGTCCGTCCGCACCATGGGCTCGGTCCGGCAGAAGATCTCGACGCTGTCGGGCGGGCAGCGGCAGACGGTCGCGATCGCCCGCGCCGTGCTGTGGGACAGCAAGCTCGTCGTGCTGGACGAGCCCGCCGCCGCGCTCGGCGTCGCGCAGACCCAGCAGGTCCTGGAGATCGTCCGGCGGCTCGCCGACAAGGGCCTCGCCGTCGTGCTCATCTCGCACAACATGAACGACGTGTTCGCGGTCTCCGACCGGATCGCCGCGCTGTACCTCGGCCGCATGGCCGCGCAGGTGCGCACCGCCGACGTCACCCACCGGCAGGTCGTCGAGCTGATCACCTCCGGCGTCAGCGGCGACCTGGGGCTGCGGCGATGATGAAGGCGGGCCCGTCACAGGAGGACATCCGGCGGCACAACCTCGGGACGCTGCTGCGCTTCGTGCACCTGCGCGGCCCCGCGTCCCGCGCGACGCTCGCCGAGAGCCTCGGGCTGAACCGCAGCACCATCATGGCGCTGACCTCCGACCTCACCGCCGCCGGCCTCGTCCGCGAGGAGCTGCCGCGCGGGCCGGGGCGGCGCGCCGGGCGCCCGTCCCTCGTCGTGCGGCCCGAGTCGACCCGGGTCTACGTGCTGGCGTTCGAGGTCGGCGTCGACCGGCTCGTCGTCGCCCGCGTCGGCCTCGGCGGCGTCGTCCTGGACCGCCGGGAGGGCACCCGCGCCCGCGACTCCGACCCGTCCGACCTGCTCGGCATGCTCGTCGCCGGCGCCCGCTCGCTGGTCCGCAAGGCCGAGCGCGACGCGGTCTGCGTCGGCGCCGCCCTCGGCTTCCCCGGCACCGTCCGCCGCTCCGACGACATGATCATGTTCGGCCCCAACCTCGACGTCGGGGACCTGCGGCTCGGCGACGCCCTGTCGCGCCGGCTCGGCCTCGGCATCCCGGTGTCGGTGTGCAACGACGCCAACCTCGGCGCGCTCGCCGAGCACGAGCGCGGCGCCGGCGTGAACTGCGACAACCTCATCTACCTGCACGGCGACGTCGGCGTCGGCGGCGGCATCATCGCGCACGGCCGGCTGCTCGGCGGCGACGAGGGCTTCGGCGGCGAGATCGGCCACATGATCGTCAATCCGGGCGGCCGGCAGTGCGCCTGCGGCTCGAAGGGCTGCCTGGAGGCCGAGGTGGGGGAGCGGACGCTGCTCGCCCACGCCGGCCGCGAGGAGCCGACGAACAAGGCGGGCCGCGACGCGGTCCGCGACGTGGTGGACGCCGCCGACCGCGGGGACATCGTCGCCCGCGAGGCGCTGCACCGCGTCGGCACCTGGCTCGGCCTCGGCGTCGCGAACCTCGTCAACGTGTTCAACCCCGGCCTGGTCATCTTCGGCGGGACGCTGCGCGACATCTATCTCGGCGCCGCCGCGCAGATCCGCAGCGTGCTCGCGACCGGCGCGCTCGACGCGCCGCGTGAGAAGGTCCGGCTCCGCACCGCCGCCCTCGGCGACGACACCACCCTGGTCGGCGCCGCCGAGTTCGCGTTCGCCGAGGTGCTGTCCGATCCCGTCCAGGTCCTCGCCCGCCTCCGCGGCGCCGAGATCGCCTCCCCCTCGGCGCGCTAGGAGCCCGCCTCCAGGGTGCGCCTTGAGCTAGGCGATGCCTCCGTAGGCGCCCCGGTAGAACACCAGGGGGCGGCCGTCGTGGTTCTCGTCCAGGGCGTGGACGCGGGCGACGACGATGACATGGTCGCCGGCGACGTGCTCCTGCTCGACGGAGCACTCGATCCAGGCGAGGGCGCCCTCGATGGCGGGGGCGCCGCTCGGGCTCTCCGTCCAGTCGATGCCCTCGAACTTGTCGCCGCCCTTGAGCGCGAGCCGCCGGCAGACGTCGAGCTGGGGCTCGCCGAGGATGTTGATGCAGAGCCGGTCCGAGGCGCGCAGCCGGGGCCAGGTGGTGCTGGTGTGGGCGACGCAGAACGCCACGAGGGGAGGATCGAGGGAGACCGAGGTGAAGGAGTTGGCGGCGATCCCCGTGGGCCGCGCCGTGCCGGGTTCGACGGCCGTGATGGCGACCACACCGGTCGCGAACCGGCCCATCACCTGCCGGAACCGTGCGCCGTCGAGGTCCGCCGCCGGCGTGATGGCTCCCTGCGCCATGGGGGCTCGATCCCTTCTGTCGACCAATTGCCTGCTCAGGCGTCGGGGCCCCGCCGGTCCGGGTCGCGCGGGCGTGTCGCCGGGAGGAGGGGGTGCGGCCTGCATGACCACTAAAGCCGCTCTCCGGGAATGATGATTCCCAAAAGGGACGATCTCCGTCAAAGGTCCCGGTCGGGTCTCGGTCCCATGGCGGAGCCCCGGACCGTCCTGCGGCCCGGGGCTCTGCGGATCGGGTGATGCGCCTATGGCCGGCGCGCCTCGGCCGGGATGACGAGCGGCACCGCGCTGTACGGGTTGAGCGTCGCGGTCGAGGTCAGGCCGTCCAGGACGAGCCGTCCCGCCCCGGCGAACCGGGCCTTCACCGGCGCCGGCAGCCGCGGCCCCTCGTGCAGGCCGAGCCAGGCGATCCAGCCGGCGGCGACGACGCCCCAGTACGAGACGAGCCGGTACAGGCCCACCGCCGCGGCGGCGGGGGACAGCGCCGCGCCGAAGGCGACGAGCGAGGCGGCCATGCTGCCCTCGATCGCGCCGAGGCCGCCCGGCAGCACCGGCAGCACGCTGCCCGCGGCCTGCGCCGCGAAGTAGGCGAGCGCGGCGGCGTGCGGGTCGACGTCGATGCCGACGGCGTGGGCCGCGGCCAGCAGCGCGAGGATGTCCAGCACCCAGTTCAGCGTCGCGAGCGTGATCAGCGCGGCCCAGTCGCGCCGGTTCGGGCGCAGCACGTCGCGGACGCCGGCGAGCCGCTCGGCCCACGGGCCGAGCTTCGGATGCGCCAGCGCGAACTGGAAGGCGCGGCGCGGCGGCGCCGTCAGCACCGCGCGCGGGCGCGGCCACCGCAGCAGCGGCACCAGCATCAGGAGCAGGACGGCGGGCACGGCGAGCCCGGTCAGCGCCGGACCGCGCGTGGCCGGGTCGGCGAGCAGCGCCAGCAGGCCGATCACCGAGTAGGTCGTCGTGGTGATGACGCCCCCGGCGATGATCACGGCCGTGGCGAGCTTCGCCGACGCCCCGCCGCGGCGGAACTGCCGGAACGTGTAGACGACGCTCACCGCGGGCCCCGCCGGTAGCGTCGTGGACAGCGCGTTGCCCGCGTAGGTGATCGCGAACGCGCGGCGCAGCGGCATCCGCAGCCCGCCGACGCGCAGCAGCCGCCGCTGGAGCCGGGCGAAGGCGCCCATCGAGCCCGCCACCGCGAGCACCACCATCGTCAGCCAGCCGGGATCGGCGTGCCGGATCGAGTGCCACATGGCGCCGAGGTCGGGAAGCGAGTCGCGGTAGAGCGGCAGCGCCGCGACGGCGAGGAGCAGCACTCCCCACTGGAGCAGGAGCCCCGCCTTGCGCCGCCACCAGGGGCGCTTCGGCGCGTCGTCCACGGCGTGCGCGCCGGCCGGCCGTTCGAGGAACAGGTCGTCGGGGGACGGCTCGTCCATGTCCGGTCCGTCCCATCGTGTCCCATCCGGCAGCGGACGGGGTGAGGCGACGTCGGCCGGGGGGTGTGCCGGTGCCGCGACTGTCTCGGTCATGTCCCGGTCACCTCGCAAGCTCGCCCGCCTAGCGCAACCTACGGCTCCGGTATGACATTCCCCTGGAGCGGGTCACGGAACCACAAAGTGATCTTTGCCACGGGGTCCGCGCCGGGCGCGCCCGGCGGGCTCGTCAGCAACCTCTCGCGTTGCTCTGACAGCTGATCGCCTTCCTGCCTAGGATCTCCCCTCTGTCGTATTTGTTCCCGCCCCGACGGAAAGGACTCCATGCCCGCTCCCCGAAGGACGGCCGTCCTCGGCGCCACCGCCGCCGCGGCCGCGCTCGCCGTCGCCGGCGCCGTCGCCCTGCCGTCCGGATCCGCCGAGCACGTCACCGTGTCCAAGGCCGCCGCCGCCGCCGTCGGCGCCGGCGACACCGCCCCGCTCTCCGGCGTCTCGTTCACGCTCAAGTCCTCTCCCGTCTCCGCCGCCGCGCTCAAGCAGCTCGACGACACGGCGGCGAACCCGGCCCGCGGCATGAAGCGGCAGGCGAACCTCGCCGCCGCCGCGAGCGGCGCGAAGAACGGCCTGGTCTGGAAGAGCGGCTGCGGGGCCAACGACGCGGTCAAGGCGATGAACGCCAAGCTGACGGTCGGCGCCTGGTGCTTCGCCAACGGAGACAAGAGCAGCAAGTCCTGGATCCCGCAGGGCGTGGCGACCAGCCGCACCGCCCAGCTCGACGGGTTCGTGCTCAGCTGGTACCACCGGCACCTGTCCGGCTCCGACTGGGTGACGGACGGCTCGCGCCTCACCGTCGGCAAGCGCCCCCTGGTCGAGAAGGCGGGCGCCTACCAGCCCGTCACGCTCGCCATCCCGACCGCGACCGCCGCCGGCAAGCTCGCCGTCAAGGACGTCCGTCCCGCCGCGCCCGCGCCCGGCGCCGCCTCGGCCCAGGGCGTCGCCGACGCGCCCCAGCACCAGGGCGGCGTCGCCCTCGCCGGCGACTACGTCTACACCGCCGACACCTCGGGCCTGCGGGTCTACGACGTCCGCCGCACCTACCAGGTGCCCACCGGCAAGACCGGGCTGGGCGTCGACGCCACGGACGGCAAGTTCTACGCGCACGGCGAGAAGTACGTCCTGTTCCAGACCGGCATGTACCGGCCGCTCAACGCGGGGGCCTGCCCCGCCTGGGACAAGGCGCCGTCAGCCAAGGACAAGGACCTGTGCTTCAGCACGGTCACCTACGACCCGACCACCTCGCCCAAGAGCCTGCTCACGGCCGAGTACAAGACCGGGGGCGGCGTGACGTCGGCGAAGCCGATGCGCGTCGTCCGGTGGCCGCTCAACGCCGACGGCTCGCTGCAGGCGGACGCGTCCGGCCAGGTCAAGTCCATGGTCGTGTACGGGACGAACCTCACGAACGTCCAGGGCGTCGCCGGCTACCACGGCGGTGGCGGCGACACGATCTACTACAGCACGACCCTCACCGCCCCCGGCGCGTTCTACAGCGACCGTGACGGGGACGGCAAGGCGCCGTTCAAGATCGTCGGACCGATCGGCGGGGAGTCCCTGGCCTTCGACCCGTACTCGGGCGGCGACCGGATCTACGGCATCACCGAACGCCCCAACCAGCGGATGTTCTTCTGGACCTACCGCAAGCAGTTGCAGCGGCCCGGCATGCCCTAGCCCCAGGCCCGGAGAACGGCCGCGGCGCCCGTACGGCACACGTCCGTACGGGCGCCGCGGCCTCTCGGGGCCGGCCCCGGCCGCGCGCCGAGCCGGGGCGCCGCGGCGGGCCGCGAGCGGGCTACGGGCGGCGGGTGGGGTTCACGGCATCGGATTCCGCGGCGGTGTCGGGCTCCGGCGGGTCGTCGCCGGCCCGCTCCGCCTCCCGCTCGTACTCGTCGATGCTCAGCCCGTCCGGGTCCGGCTGGGGGTCCTCGATCCTCAGGTCGTCGGGCGGGTCGGTCACGTACTCCTCGGTCAGGCCGATCTCGATGTCCTGATCGTTGTCGCCCATGTCGTCGACGTCCTCGCGGAAGTCGCGGCTCTCCCCGGGCTTGCGCGCCCTCATGGCTCCTCCACGGTCCGGTCGGGTTCGTCCGATCAGACGTGTATCCCCGCTGGCGCCGGGCCTACTCACGGTCCGGACGGGCCTAACCGCGTTCCGGAGGGGCCTTTTCGCGGTTACGGGCGTGCCTGGTCGCGGTCGCGGACGGCGACCAGGCCGCCGATCACGCCCACGTACGCGGTCCCGTTCGGGCCGATGGTGACGGGCGCCCAGTTGTTGTCGAACCACTTGCCCGTACCGGTCAGCACCTTGTAGACGGTTCGGCCCGTGTGGACGTCCACCGCCGTGAGGTACCAGGCGTCGATCAGGTCCTTGCGCGGGTCCTTCGTGTACAGGTAGAGCAGCCCCGCCGGGACGGAGACCTTCGCCACCGTGGACGGCGACCGCTCCGGGCTCGTCCAGACGGTGCGGCAGCCCTTCCCGCCGGCGTTCACGTCCACCCGGCTCACCCCGCCCGTGGACGACCCGCCGGGCGGCAGCTCGAAGAAGTTCTTGTACCCGTAGTTGTTCTCGACGAACAGGCTGCTCCCGTAGCCGATGAGAGAGTTGTCCGTCGCGCTCGCGCCGCTGCCGAAGACGGGGACCTGGCAGACCAGCCCGCCGTCGTCGCGGCGCCGCACGATCACGTGCATCCGGTCGTCGGCGTTGTCGGTGATCGCCACGTACCGGTCGCCGAGGAACGTCGGGGTCGTCCCCGAACCCTGGTCGATCTGCCCGGGCTTGCGGCCGGTGCCGCGGTCGTAGGTCTCGCGCCACAGCACCTTCGGCGTCCCGTCCGGGCCCGCCTTCATCTGGTACAGCGCGTGGTCCGACACGATCGAGACGCCGTCCGCCGCGGCCGCGAACGAGTTCTGGATCTGCTCGCCGGGCAGCCGCGTCATCCTCACCGCGCCCGACCCCGGGTCCACGGTGCCGATCCGCCCGGCCCGCGTGATCCACCAGATCAGGCCCGTCCAGTCCGGGCCGACCGCGGTGATCGGGTCGCACTCGCCCTTCGGCCACGGGTTCGTCCAGGTGGCGCAGTCGTGCGGGAGGTAGCGGGACAGGTCCCAGTCGTCGGTGACCGTGAACCGCCACGCGCCGTCCGGCCCCTTCTCGTGGGCGAAGCGGCGCAGGTGGAACGCCGAGTCGGCGAGCACCGCCCGGTCCTGCGGGTCCAGGTAGTAGTAGGCGCCGCCGGAGGTGTCGGTGAAGACCTTGTCGAGGCTGCCGGAGAACACCGCCTGCACCGTCGACGACCTGGGCGGGAGCTGGTAGGTGGCGAGGTCCTTCAGCGTCACCGGGTCGATCAGCCGCAGCATGAAGTTCTGCCCCTGCGTGCACTGCGCGACGATCAGGCCCGTCCGCTTCGCGAAGGTGACCGTCGAGCACAGGCCCGGCAGCCCGCCGCCCTTGGCGTCGTTGAGCACCTCGGGGTTCCGGCCGAGCGGCCCCATGAACGGATAGGTGTCGGACGCGTAGCCGTCCGCGTGCATCGACGACGTGCCGACCGGCCCCTGATACGGGTTGGCGGGCACGGGCTTCCCCGCGAGCGCCTTCGGCGTCGCCGGACCGCCGATGTACTGCGGAACCAGGCCCTTCCCCGGACCATCGGGGATGGTCCCCGCGACCGCGGGGACGGCGGCGGCGCCGAGCAAGGCGGCCGAGAGGGCGGAGGCGACGAGCGGTCTGCGCATGGAGGGGCTCCTAAACCGGGACGAGGACGGCCCCGGTCGCGCCCTCCGGGACAGGTTCACCGCGTAAACGGATCATCGTGCGGAGTGCCCGGATGGTTACGATTTCCGGCATGGCCCTACAAGCAGTGATCTTCGACTGGGGCGGCACGCTGACCCCCTGGCACGACGTCGAGCTGCCCGAGATGTGGCGGACGATCTGCTCCCCGCACCTGCCCGCCGACAGCGTCGAGACCGTCGCCGCCGCCCTCGCCGAGGCGGAGCTGGAGCTGTGGCGGCGCGGCACCGAGGAGCACCGCAGCGCCACCCTCGCCGAGCTGTTCGCGCTCGCCGGCGTCGAGCCGACCGACGCGCTGCTCGACACCCACTACGAGACGTGGACCCCGCACACCTGGACCGACCCGGCCGTCCCCGGCCTGCTCCGCGCGCTGCGCGAGCGCGGCATCAAGGTCGGCGTCCTGTCCAACACCATGTGGAGCCGCGACCTGCACGAGCGGATCTTCGCCCGCGACGACGTCCTCCGCCTGCTCGACGGCGCCGTCTACTCCAGCGAGATCCCGTGGACGAAACCGCACGCCGAGGCGTTCCGCGCCGCCATGGACGCGGTCGGCGCCACCGATCCCGCCGCCTGCGTCTTCGTCGGCGACCGCCCCTACGACGACATCCACGGCGCCAAGGCCGCCGGGCTGCGGGCCGTGCAGATCTGGCACCAGACGACGCACGCCTTCACCCGCCCCGGCCTCACGCCCCCGGACGCGCTGATCCACGACATCGGCGAGCTGCTCCCGCACGTGGAGACCTGGCACGCCCCCTAGGAGTGGCGCCCTAGAAAGGGTCAGGATCTGCGGGCGACGATCAGGTCGCGGGAGATCGCCTGGTCGACGCGGTGCCGGAAGCCCAGGTAGGGCTCGGAGTCCTGCACCTCCAGCCCGCTGGAGGTCAGGATCTCCGCCAGCTCCTCGCGGCGCCCCACGAACGTGTTCCAGGAGATCCCGATCGCGCCGCCGCGCCGCAGCAGCGGCGTCCACTCCGGCACCGCGGCCTCCAGCAGCTCCACCGGGCTGCGCGACAGCCGCGGCCCGTCCTTCTGGCCCTGCCGCGCGCCCTTCGACCGGCTGCCGTGCTGCACCCCGTACGGCGCGTCCGTCACGATCAGGTCGAACGACCCGGGCCGGAAGAACCGCCCGGCCCTGGCCGCGTCGGCGTTCACGACGGTGATCTCCATCGTCTCGCCGCTCTTGTACAGCTCCTTGGACGCGCCGAGGGTGACGTGCAGGCGCCGGCCCAGCACCGCCTTGTCCCGCCGGACGGGCGCGATCTCCGCCTGGTGCTTCACGCGGTTGTTCTTCAGCCACGTCTTGATGAACGCCGCGTAGGCGTCGAAGTCCTTGCCGTCGACGTCCATGCCGGCCGCGTCCAGCCCGTACATCATCGCCTGGTTCAGCGTGGTGCCCCGCCCGCACATCGGGTCGAGCAGCCGGGGCCTGCCGGCCACCAGGTCCATGGGGGAGTCGGTCGCCATCGCGGTGACGTTCAGCAGCAGCTTCGTGAAGTACTCGTTCGTCTTCCCCGAGTACTTCTGGATGGTCAGCAGGTCGCTGGGGAACAGGTCCAGGGGCTTCAGCCCGACCGGCCTGAGCAGCTCGCCCTCGATCTCGAACAGGGCGTACAGCGACGACAGGTTCGACAGGAGCCGGATGTCGGTGTCGGTCAGGTCGTCCGCCGAGAACGTCACGTACGGGACGCCGCCGATCGACGTCTCCTCGATGTCGCGGATGCGTCCGCCGAGGGCCCGCTCGCCGAACACCGCCAGCTCGGCCTTCACCAGGCCGGAGGCGGCCTGGGCGTAGACCCGGTTGTGCGAGGGGGAGACGAGGAGGCCGTACGAAGTCACCGCAGGACATTAGCAGTTCGGGGACGCGGAGAGGCCGCCGGGAAATCCTCCCCGGCGGCCTCCGCGCGGCCCATGTGCGGGCCGTTCCTCCCCGGTCAACCCGTCCGGACGCTCCTGCGTCTGGCCTTCCGGGACTTGCGCCTGTTCTGGTGCCGGACCGTCTCGTTGCCGGACCGCTCGGCTTCGGCCGCCTCCGCCGCGACCACCGCTCCCACGGGCACGGGACGCGCGTCCACGGGACGGGCGGCGTCCGCGGCCTCCGCGACGGCGGGCTCGATCTCCGCCGGCTCGTTCTCAGGGCGCTCGGTCTCAGGGCGTTCGTTCCCGGTGCCCTCGGCCCCGGCGGGCTCAGGGGCCGGGAGCGCGCGGGACGCGGCGGGCGCGGACTCGATCTCGGCCGGACGCTCCGCCGGCTCCACGGCCGGCAGATCCGGCAGGTGCCGCGCGGCGGCGGCCAGCAGCTCCTGGACGCGGCTCTGCAGGCTCGCGAGATCGGCGCGGGCGACGGCGGCCTGCGCCTTGGCGCGGCGGGCCTGGCGGCGGGCCTCGTCGCGCTCGGCCGCGAGCTGGTTCAGCTGCTCCCGGTAGGCGGCGCGCAACTCGTCCAGCGCACTGGGCGCGCGGCCGGCGGGCCCGTCGGTCTCGTACCGGTGCGGGGTGCTGGTCATGGCAGGTCTGGGCTCCTCCCCCGAGTAGGCCAGTGCAAAAGCGACAACGCGTACATGAAGCGCATTCGTTCCCGTCGTGCCGAAGATCACTCACCGGGTTCGGGACGGGGTGACAGGGCCGCCGGCGGCAGCCCCGGGAAGGCCGCCGAAGGGGCGCCGTCGCCCGCGCTCGCCCGCCACTTCGCCGACCGCGCCGCCGACCGCTCGGCGCTGTCGGCGGCGAAGACGCGCAGGTCCGCGGCGGACGCCCCGGCGAGACCCACGTAGGCGGGGACGAGGTCGTCCTCCAGCGCGGCGGCGAGCCGGGCGGCGCTGCGGGCGTTGGTCACCTTGATCGGCAGCCGGTATCCGGCCGCCGCGGCCACCGGCTGCGCCGACAGGATCGATACCAGCTTGTCCCGCTGCGCGCGATGGGCGTCCCAGTACGTCTTCGCGGCCTGCTGCAGCGCGCCCCGCAGCCTGCCGCCCAGGACGCCGTAGCCGTACACGGCGGCGTGCTCGGCGGCGAGGGCCGTCTGGATCGCCTGGGTCGGCGACTTGGCCGGGTCGGCGGGCGGATGCGCGCGGACCGTCTCGGCGTGCCCCGCCTCGCACGCCCCGATGCTCGCCAGCAGCTGCGCCAGCCCCGGCGGGGCCTTGGCGGTGTCGGCGCGGCGGGCGGCGGCGGCGCGGTCCTCCGCGAGGCGCAGCGCCGTGAGGATCTCCGCCGGCCCCTGGGGCAGCTCGGCCGCGTGCGGCGGCGGGATCGTGCCGCCCTCGTGGGCCCTCCGCCCCGAGCCGGGCACGTAGTGCCGCTTCAACACGGTCAGGTGCTGCCGGTGGTGCGCCAGGACGGGATCGAGACGGCGGGCCAGCGACGCGTCCGCGGCCTTCGCCGCCTCGTAGGTGGCGATGAGGTCCTGCTCGGAGGTGATCGCGCCGACGAGCGTCGACACGTCCGGACGGGGCCCGGCCGCCTCCGCCGCGCAGCCCGCCAGCCAGGGCGCCGCGAGCACGGCACCGCCGCCCAGCAGCAGCCCCCGGCGCGACACGGTTCCCGGCAGGCGCGGCACGGCCTCTGGCAAGGGAGTCTCCTCACCCGGTGGTGTGGTGGTGGCGGCCCGCGCCGCGCCGCGGCTCCGTCCCGGTCGCCGGACGCGTCCATCGGGCCAGCTCAAGCATTCCATATCCGGCGCGCCGGTGAGCTGTTCGAAAGGCCGCTGAGGTGTCCGGCTCTCGATAGTCTTGAGGAGTCAGCGGACAAGCGGTGACTTCAGCGACAGGTCCCGCCGCCCTCACCGGCGGGCGGGAAGGCACAACAGGAGGAGGGTCCCATGAGCGTCGAGTCCCGCGGTGGCCGCGCTCAGGGGGGCCGCGCCCGGGGCGCGCGCGGCGACGCCCCGGCCCGGCCGGCCCGCGACGCCGCCATCGCGGAGCTGACCGCGCTGCTCGCCCCCGCGGTCGACGCGGCCGGCTTCGACCTCGAGGAGGTCGACGTGCGCCCCGCCGGGCGCCGCCGGCTCGTCAAGATCGTCGTCGACGGCGACGGCGGGGTGGGCCTGGACGACATCGCCCGGCTGAGCGAGACCGCCTCCGGGCTGCTGGACGGCTCCGACGTGATGGGCGCCTCGCCGTACGTGCTGGAGGTGACCTCGCCCGGCGTCGACCGTCCCCTCACCGAGCCGCGGCACTGGCGCCGCGCCGTCGGCAGGCTGGTCGTCGTCCCGCTGGCCGAGGGCGGCCAGGTCGAGGGCCGTGTGGTGGCGGCCGACGACGAGGCCGTCGAGATCGACGTCGCCCCCGCCCGGGCCAAGGGGTCCGGCAAGGGCGGCGGCAAGTCCGCCGGACCGGGGAGCCCCGGGACGCGGCGCCGCCGGTTCGGCCTCGACGAGCTGGGGCGCGGCCGCGTCCAGGTGGAGTTCAAACCCCTCTCCGGGGAGCCCGGGGGGCCGTCCTCCCGGGAGGACACGCCCCCCGAGGGGGGCGGCTCGCCCGTTCCGCCCGGCGAGGCCGAGGAAACGCGTTCTCCGGCTGAGCCGGATTAGAGGGGGGAACCTCGTGGACATCGACATGACCGCCCTGCGCGGCCTGGAGAGCGAGAAGGACATCTCGCTCGACGTGGCCGTCAAGGCCATCGAAGACGCCCTGCTGATCGCCTACCACCGGACGGAGGGCGCCGCGCCCCGCGCGCGCGTCGAGCTGGACCGGCAGAGCGGGCACGTGACCGTGTGGGCGACGGAGACCGACGAGGAGGGCAACGCCCTCCGCGAGTACGACGACACCCCGACCGGTTTCGGCCGGATCGCGGCGACCACCGCCAAGCAGGTCATCCTGCAGCGGCTGCGCGACGCCGAGGACGAGCTGACGTTCGGCGAGTACGCCGGGCGCGAGGGCGACATCGTCAGCGGCATCATCCAGCAGGGCAAGGACCCGCGGAACGTGCTGGTCGACCTCGGCCGGCTGGAGGCGGTGCTCCCGCCGCAGGAGCAGGTGCCCGGCGAGCGCTACGACCACGGCGAGCGGCTGCGCGCCTACGTGGTGCAGGTCCGCAAGGGCCACCGCGGCCCGTCGGTGCAGCTGTCGCGCACGCACCCGAACCTCGTCCGCAAGCTGTTCGCGCTGGAGGTCCCGGAGATCGCCGACGGCACCGTGGAGATCGCCGCGATCGCCCGCGAGGCCGGCCACCGCACCAAGATCGCGGTGCGGTCGCGCAAGCCCGGCGTGAACGCCAAGGGCGCCTGCATCGGCCCGCTCGGCAGCCGGGTCCGCAACGTGATGGCCGAGCTGCACGGCGAGAAGATCGACATCGTGGACTGGTCGGACGACCCGGCCGAGTTCGTCGGGAATGCGCTGTCCCCGGCCCGTGTTTCAGCGGTCGAGGTGGTCGACCTCGACGGCCGTGTGGCACGGGTGATCGTCCCCGATTACCAGCTCTCGCTGGCGATCGGCAAGGAGGGGCAGAACGCCCGGCTCGCGGCCCGCCTGACCGGCTGGCGGATCGACATCAGGTCCGACACCGAGCCGGCGGGCGGGGGACCGTCCGGGCGGACCGCCTCGAAGGCGCCCGAGGCTGGCGAATCCGGATCTTCCGAATCAGGAGAGCATGCGACAGGTCCCGCAGACGCCTCGGCGCGGTAGACTCATGGAAAGTGGCCGGGCGGTTCCACAACGCACGTGTGTGGGCTGCCTGGTCCGCACGGCCAAGTCCGACCTGTTGCGCCTGGTGGTGGTCGAGGGCGAGATCGTCCCCGATCCCCGCGGGCGGCTCCCGGGACGGGGAGCGCATCTGCATCCCGACCCGCGGTGCCTCGAACTCGCAGAGCGACGTCGGGCGTTCCCGCGGGCTTTCCGCCTGCCGGGACCGCTCGACGGTACGGCGCTGCGGGACCGGCTTGCGGCGAACGCCGCGCAGCAGCAGGATGGCCGAATGGTAAGCGACGTCTAGTCGGAAGCAGGTCGAGATTGCTATGAGCGCTCGATGAGCACGCCGCGATGAGTACGGCAGGTTAACGACGGTCCGGTGGCCGCACCCCCGGACCGAGTAGGGAGTGCAGTGGCCAAGGTCCGGGTTTACGAACTCGCCAAGGAGTTCGGTGTCGAGAGCAAGGTCGTCATGGCCAAGCTCCAGGAAATGGGCGAGTTCGTACGATCGGCGTCCTCCACGATCGAGGCGCCGGTCGTTCGCAGGCTCACCGAAGCCTTCTCAAACGGTTCGTCCTCCAAGCAGGGGGACAGGCGCGTAGGCGGCCAGAAGCGGCCCCAGGGGCCCCGCCCGTCCGCGCCGCGTCCCGGTCCGCCCAATGGCGGATCGGAATCTCAGGGTGCCCGCCCGCAGGCGCCGCGGCCCGCCGGGCCGCGCCCGTCCGGGCCGCGCCCCGGCCCTGGCGGTGCCGCCGGAGGCCCGAAGCCGGGTCCGCGTCCGCCGGTCCCGCCCGCCCCGAGCCAGCCGGCTCCGGGCCAGCCGGGCCAGCAGGCCCCGAGCCAGCAGGTTCCGCAGGTTCCGGCCGCCAAGGCCCCGAGCGCCCCGCCGTCCGGCGGCACCGGCGCTCCGGCCGGCCCGCGTCCGGGTCCCCGCGCGCCCAAGCCGGGCCCGCGTCCCGGCCCG
>NZ_JABMCA010000057.1:0-66860 GCF_014706005.1 Actinomadura sp. RB99
CCCGGCGACGCCGCCGCGCGGCTCCGGCTGCCCGGCGGCGCCGGCCTGGCGCATCCGCTCGCCCGGCTGCTCGCCGCGCCGCACCTGGTGGAGGCCCTCGCGTACACCGGCCACCGGCAGCGCGCCATCCGCGCCGCCGAGGACTTCACCCGCTGGGCGGACGCGACGCGGACCCCGGGACGGCTCGCGCTCGCCCGCCGCTGCGCCGCCCTGCTCGCCGAACGCGACGACGAGGCCGCCGCGCACTACACCGAGGCCCTCCGGCTGCACGAGTCGGCGGACGCGGTGTTCGAGCTGGCCCGCACCGAGCTGCTGTTCGGCGCCCGGCTCCGGCGCGGCCGCCGCCCGCGCGCCGCCCGCGAGCACCTGCGCACGGCACTGCGGATCTTCGAGCGGTACGGCGCCGTCCCGTGGACCGGGCAGGCCCGCGCGGAGCTGCGCGCGGCGGGCGACGCGGGTCCGGCCCCGGACCCGGAGGCGGCTGCACCGCGCACCGCCGCCGGGCCCGGGGAGCCACCCGCGCTGACCGGCCTCACCGCGCAGCAGGCGCACATCGCCCGGATGGTCGCCGAGGGGGCCACCAACCGCGAGATCGCGGCGCGGCTGCTGCTCAGCCCGCGGACCATCGACCACCACCTCCGCAACGTGTTCACCCGGCTCGGGATCCGGTCGCGCGTCGAGCTGGCCCGGATGATCCGCTGACCGCCCGCGGACGCCGCCGGGCTACCGGGACGCCTCCTCGTACTCCTTGTCCTTGGCGCCGTCCTTCTCCTTGGCGGTGTCCTTCTCCTTGCCGCCGTTCCTGCCGTTGGAGCCGGAGCCGCCCCGGGCCTTGCGGCCGTTCCCGGACTTCTCCTCCTCCTTCAGCGCGTCCTCGTGGGTCTTGACGACCTCGCTGTCGCGGATCTCGCCGCGCCAGCCCTCGATCTCGTCGGCGTGGGTCAGCGACTGCGTCATCACGTGCCGGCGGAAGTGCTTGAGCTCCAGCCGGACGCGGCGGCCCTGCGCGCGCCAGATGTTGCCGGTCCGCTCGAACAGGCCCTGCGGGTGGTACTCCAGGACCACCAGGACGCGGGTCAGGTTCGGCGCCAGCTCGTGGAAGCTGACCGTCCCGTCCACATGGCCCTTCGCGCCCTTCGAGCGCCAGACGACGTGCTCGTCCGGGACCTGCTCGACGATCGTCGCCTCCCAGGTCCGCTTGGACCAGAAGATCTTCGCCTGCCAGTTCAGCTTCTCGTCGTCCGCCTGGTCGACGCTGATGACCTTCTTCATGAAGGACGGGAATTCCTGGAACTGCGTGAACTGGTCGTAGACGAGGCGGCGCGGCGCACCGATGTCGGTGTGCTCGATGATGTTGGTGACCTTCACCTTCTTGCCGCCGCCGCCCTTGCCGCCGCCCTTCTTCAGGGCGCCGCCGACGGTGTCCTTGAGCCGTCCGAACAGGCCCTTCGCCTGCTCGGCGGGCTTGCCGGCGGCCTCCTTGGCGGTGTCCCCGGCGCCCTTCGCGGCGTCCTTCGCCGTCTTCGCCGTCTTCTTCGCCGGGCCGCCCGAGGTGCTCTTCGCGGCGGCGCCGCTCTCGTCCTGCTCCTCGGTCGCGTCCGCCTGGTCGTTCCTGCGGCCGAGCGCGCGGCTCGCCGCGACGGCGGCGCCGGCGCCGAGCAGGACGCCGCCGGTGGCGCCGAGCGCCTTGCCGCCGGGGATGCCGCTCGGCAGGTTCTGCGTGATGCGGGCGAGGCCCGACGGGCTCCGCCGGCCGACCGGCAGCCGTCGAGCGATCTGTCCGATGGGCACCGGGCCCACCCTGGTTCCGCGATTCATGGTGCGTATCCTCCGCAGGGGTTCGATGTGAGGGTTCTGTGTCACGAGGCCCTGACGACCTCGCCTTCATGGATCTCGCCGCGCCACCCCTCGACTCCGCCGGGGGCGGTGAGCGAGCGGGTCATGACGTGGCGGCGGAAGTGCTTGAGCTCCAGCCGGACCCGGCGGCCCTGCGCGCGCCACAGGTTGCCGGTCCGCTCGAAGAGGCCGCCGGGGCGGTACTCCAGGACGAGCAGCACGCGGGTCAGGTCCGGCGTCAGCTCGTGGAAGCTGACGGTCCCGTCCACCCGGCCCTTGGCGGCCTCGGAGCGCCAGACGATGTGCCGGTCCGGGACCTGCTCGACGATCGTCGACCGCCAGGACCGGCTCGACCAGAAGATCCGCGCCTTCCAGCGCAGCTTCTCGTCGGATACCTGCTCGACGCCGACCACCTTCTTCATGAAGGACGGGAAGTCCTCGAAGCGGGTCCACTGGTCGTAGACCAGCCGGCACGGCGCGCCCACGTCGATCTGCTCGACGATGGCGACCAGGCCGCCGCGCCGCCCGCCGCCGAAGATCCGCTTGAGCGTCTCCTTCAGCGCCGTCCAGCCGAAGCTGAGCAGCGCGCGCCCCGGCGACTTGCCGTCGTAGAGGGCCCGGGCGCCCGCCAGCGCCGCCCGGACCAGCGGCCCGCCCTGCTCCGCCTCGGCCGTCAGCCGCCGGACGGCGCGCTCCAGCCGGGCCTCGAAGCGGGCGACGACCCGGTCCGCGGCCCGGCGGCCGGCGCGGCCGGCGGCGACCGCGGCCAGCGCGCCGCCCGCACCGGCGGCGAACCCGGTCCGGAAGTTCATGTGCTCGTCACCTCGCCGTTCTTTCGGGGTCGTGCGGCGGGCTACCCGCGTAAAGAACGGCAAAACAGGACGCAGGCCAGCGTCCGACCCTCCAGGCGAGCCGCCGGCACGGGACCGTCACAGCAGGTCACAGGGCCTCCGCGCAGAGTGAGGGCACCAAAACCGGGCGATCGGCGGCCGAAACCCGCCGACCAGACCAGCCCAGCGTGCACACCGGACCACGCCCCCCTCCGGTAACGGTTAAGCCTCTTGCGTAATGCACCCCTTGAACTGGTACGGACCAGTGTTTATCTTCATGGCCACCACGCGCGTTTGTGCTCAGTGAGCATTCGCACCGCGCACAATTTTTCATGCGCGAAAGGGAGGAGGGCCGGGCGGCCGACGCCGCCCGTGGGAGGACCACGCCAAAGGGTCATGCGACGGCACGCCGCACGACCGGTCCGGGGTGGCGTGAACATGCGGGCCGAAAAACGACGCACGGACGCGCGGGAGCGTCCGCAAGTGCGAGCCGAAGAAGGCGGGGACAGATGAAACGGCACCTCATCGGCGCCATCGCCGCGGGCCTCACCGTGGCACTCGGCGTCAGCGGATGCGGCAAGGGAAGTTCGTCCGGCGGAGACGACTCCGACGGCAAGACGATCAAATTCGTCGCGGCGATCTACGACGACAACACCAAGCCGTTCTGGGACGCTCTGATCAAGGACTTCGAGGCCAAGAACTCCGGGTACAAGGTGAACCTGGAGATGGTCGACTGGACCCAGATGGACGCCAAGGTGAAGACCTACGTCCAGACCAAGCAGGTCCCCGACATCCTCAACTACAACTCGTTCTCCGACTTCGCCCGGGACGGCCTGCTCTACAAGGCGTCCGAGGTCGTGTCGCCGGCCACGCTCAACGACTTCACCCCCACGTTCGTCGAGCAGGCCAAGTTCAACGGCGAGCAGTACACGCTGCCGTTCATCTCCAGCGCCCGGCTGATGTTCTACAACAAGGACCTGTTCAAGAAGGCCGGCATCACCGACCCGCCCAAGACCTGGGCCGACATCAAGGCCGACGCCGAGAAGGTCAAGAAGGCCGGCGCCATCGGCTACGGCCTGCCGCTCGGCCCCGAGGAGGCCCAGGCGGAGTTCTTCTCCTGGGCGATGAACGACAACGGCGGCTGGGTCGACTCGTCCGGCAAATGGGCCATCAACCAGCCCGCCAACATCGACACCCTCAACTTCCTCAAGGACCTCAACAAGTCCGGGCTGACCCAGCCGAACCCGGAGAGCACCGACCGCAAGACGGTGTTCAACCAGTTCGCCCAAGGCAAGGTCGGAATGGCGATCGGCGGCCCGTTCACCAAGGCCGGATTCATCACCCCGGCGAACCCGAACCTCAACTTCGGGGTCACCTCGCTGCCGGTGAAGAACGCGAGCTCGCAGCCCAACACGCTCGGCGTCATGGACGTCCTCGACGCCTTCAAGAAGAACGACGGCAAGAACAAGGAGGCCGTCAAGAAGTTCCTCGACTTCTTCTACCAGAAGGACAACGTCTCGCGGTTCCTCGCCAAGGAGGGCTTCCTGCCGACGACGAAGTCCGCCGGTGACGCGCTCAGCTCCGACCCGTACATGAAGCAGTTCGTGGACGCGCTGCCGACGAGCAAGTTCGCCCCCACCAGCAACCCCGCGTGGTCCGCGGTGGCGGGCGCCGTCAAGCAGAGCCTCGGCACCTCGGTCGCCGACAAGGACCCGAAGAAGGTGCTCGACGAGATCCAGCAGACCGCCGAAAAGGCGAGCTGAGTGCAGGACGTCGCCGTGAAGCGGGACGCCGGGCTCCGTCCGGCGTCCCGCGCCTCCCTGCCCAGGCGCGTCGGGCGCGCGCTGGTCCCGCTGCTGTGGCTCGGCCCGTCCATCGTGCTCATCGCCGTCGTGGTGCTGTGGCCCGTCATCGAGATGCTCCGCACCTCGCTGCTGAAGATCAGCTCGTCCGGCGTCACGCTCGGCAACCGCGGCTCGGCCAACTACACCGACCTGTTCGACGAGGACGCCCTCGTCCCCGTCGTGCTGCGCACGCTGCTGTGGGTCGCGGGCATCGTCGTCGTCACGATGGTGCTGTCGCTCGCGATCGGCCAGCTGCTCAACGCCCGCTTCCCCGGCCGCCGCGTCGTCCGCTGGGCCGTCATCGTCCCGTGGGCCGCGTCGGTGCTGATGACCGCGCTGATCTGGAAGTGGATGCTGGACAACTACTCCGGCATCATCAACCGCGTGCTGCTCGACCTGCACGTCATCGACAAGCCGGTGAACTGGCTCGGCCACCCCCACCAGGCCATGGTGTGGATGATGTGGGTCGCGGTGTTCGTGTCGCTGCCCTTCACCTCGTTCGTCATCCTCGCCGGGCTCCAGTCCATCCCGTCCGACGTGTACGAGGCGGCGCGGGTCGACGGCGCCGGCGCGTTCCGCACCTACTTCGGGATCACGCTGCCGCTGCTGCGGCCCGCCGTCCTGATCGCCTCCATCATCAACGTGATCAACGTCTTCAACTCGTTCCCGATCATCTGGGCGATGACCGCGGGCGGTCCCGGGCACGCCACCGACACCACCACCACCTTCATGTACAAGCTCGCGTTCTACGACCAGCACGTCGGCGAGTCCGCCGCGATGGCCGTCGTCAACTTCGTCCTGATCCTGGTGATGGTGCTGGTGTACCTGCGGGCCACGCGCTGGCGGGAGGAGGTCCGATGAAACGCTCTCCCGTCCGCAAGGTCGTCCTCACCGGGGTCGGCTGGCTGGTCGCGCTGATCTTCGTGGCGCCGTACCTGCAGATGTTCCTGACCTCGCTGAAGACCGAGCACGAGCTGACGAAGTCGCCCGGCACCTACCTGCCCGGGCACTGGCAGTGGTCGAACTTCGTGGACGTCTGGAAGGCCGCGCCGATCTGGACGAACATGCGGGTGTCGCTCATCGTCGCCGCCGTCGCCACCGTGGTGACGCTGGCATGCGCGATGCCCGCCGCGTACTACACCGCCCGCAACCGGTTCCGCGGGCGCGGCGCGTTCCTGCTGCTCGTCCTCGTCACCCAGATGTTCGCGCCGACCGCGCTGGTCATCGGCATCTTCCGGGAGATGGTCGCGCTCAACCTGACCGACACGCTGATGGCGCTGATCCTCGTCAACGCCGCGTTCAACCTGCCGTTCTGCGTCTGGATCCTGCACGGCTACTTCTCCAGCATCCCCAAGGAGCTCGAGGAGGCGGCGTTCCTGGACGGCGCCGGACGCGTCGGCGCGCTGTTCCGGGTGACGCTCCCGATCTCCGCCCCGGGAGTCATCACCGCCGTCGTCTACACGTTCATCTCCGCCTGGAACGAGTACATCGTCGCGTTGACCGTCACCGCGTCGCCCAACCGGCAGCCGCTGACCGTCGCGATCCCGTCGTTCGTCACCCAGTACCAGGCGCACTGGCAGTACCTGTTCGCCACCTCGCTGATCGCTATCGTTCCCGTCGTGATCCTCTTCGTGTTCATCGAGCGGTACCTGATCGGCGGCCTCACCGCGGGCTCGGTCAAGTGACCCTCATCGCGATCGACGTCGGCGGCACGTCGATGAAGGCCGCCCTCGTCCCCGCCCCGTCCGGCTCCGCTCCGTCGTCGGCCGGGGCCGGGGCGGGCGGGGAGGTGCTGATCTCCGAGACGTGGCCGACCGACCGCGCCGACCCCGTCGGCGGGATCCTCGACTTCGCCGCCCACATGGCCGCCCGCGCCGAGGCGCTCGGACGCCCCGCCCGCGCCGCCGGGATCGCCGTCCCCGGCATCGTCGACGAGGCGTCCGGCACCGCCGTCCGCGCCGCGAACCTCGGCTGGCGGGACGTGCCGCTGCTGCACCTGGCGCAGGAGCGGCTCGGCGTCCCCGTCGCCGTCGGGCACGACGTCCGCACCGGCGGCCTCGCCGAGGCCGTCCTCGGCGCCGGACGCGACGCGGGCGACTTCGTCTTCATGGCCATCGGCACCGGCATCGCCGCCGCGCTGATCCTGAACGGCACGACCTACCCGGGCGTCTCTGGATGGAGCGGCGAGGTCGGGCACATCGTCGTGCGGCCCGGCGGCGAGGACTGCGCCTGCGGCAACAAGGGCTGCCTCGAGACGTACGCCTCCGCCGCGTCCATCGCACGCCGCTACACCACCGGCCACGCCGCCGTCCCCGTCACCGTCGCAGGGAGCACGCAGAACGGCGCAGCGGGCACCGCCGGCAGCGCCGCGACGAGCACCGCGCCTGGCACCGCAGTCAGCGGAACGGGGACCACGCCTGGCACCACAGTGGCGGACGCAGACAGCACGCTGGGCAGCGCGGCGAGCGATGCAAGCAACACGACAGGCAGCACGCGGGGCGGCGCGACGGGCGGCACGCGGGCCGGCGCGACGAGCAGCGCAGCAAGCGACGCAGGTGGCGTGACCGGGAGCACGAGCCTCACGGTGGACGGCACAGCGATCGGCACCACAGCCAACGCAGGCAGCAGCGCAGGCAGCGCAGGCGGCAGCGGGGTCGACGGCGCGGCGCTTAGCTCGGCAGACGGGACAGCGCCCGACGACGAGAGCGGCCTGGGCACCATTCGCGCGGAGGACGTGATCGCGCGGGCCGGCACCGACGATCTCGCCGCGCGAATCTGGTCCGAGGCCCTCGACTGCCTGGCCGACAGCCTCGCCGCCACCACTCTGCTTCTGGATCCGGGGCTGTTCGTCCTGGGCGGCGGCCTGGCGCAGGCGGGGCCGCTGCTACTCGAACCGCTGCAATCGCGGCTCGCCGAGCGCCTCCTGTTCCGTCCCGCTCCCCCGCTGGCCGTCACGCGGCTCGGCGACCGCGCCGCCGTGCACGGCGCCGCCCTCCTCGCCGCCCGACTCCTCTGACCCGCCCGGACACGCCTGACCCCGCCCGGACGCGGCTGACCCGGCCCGCACTCGGCTGACCCGGCCCGCACTCGGCTGACCTCGGTCCCGGTGGGGTCAGCCTCCTGAGACGTCGGGCCTTCAGCACGGCCGACTCCCGGGAGGTCGATCGATCTCTTCGAACGGTCGACCTTCCGGAACGGTCGCCCCGAACTGACGGTCGGCCTCACCGGACAGTCGACCTTCCGACGTGCGCGGTTCCCAACCAAGCTCCCGGTGCCGGGTGCCTCGCACCGGTAAGTGTTCAGCGGTGCGCTCGTTGGACGTGGAGGCCGCTCGGGATCGACCCGGACTTCTCGTCGGCTGTGGCGGGCTCCGGTATCACCGCCTACGTCCTGGCCAGGAGCGACGATCGTCCCGAGTGCGGCATCTGGCGTCTGTCCGGCACCCTCTGGTCGATGTCCTGATTGGGTCTGCCTCGGTCGCGAGCGCGCTTACGAGTCGCCGACTCCCAGCGAAGCCCATCTTCCGACGAGCCCGACCGCTTCGCTCGCCGACTCTCCGGTTTCCGGGACGGCTTCCTGGCGAGGTTCATCTCTCATTGCGGGCCGGATCGGTCGTGTCGGGCGGCTGGCCAACCTGCGTGGGCGGTTGGGCCGCAGGGCTTCAAGGAATTGGCAGCGAGGGAGCGAGGGCGGCGCGCAGCCGACTATTTGAAGTGGCCTTCACTCGACCTAGACTTGGTACTTCCCGGGGGTAGAGGGCGATCAACGAGATGGGGTGTTCGGGTGGTGGGGTGGCGCTTGCGTACGGGGCCGCCCCTCGGCAGGTGATGGGGGCAGGCTCCGCCTGCCCCGCCCCCGGGTCGCGCCACCCCACCACCGTCTTCCGTCAGACACCAAGGGGCGAACTCCCCCTTCCGCGAGGTACGAAGATCGACAATAGGCCACGCGACCCGGCAGCCTTTCCCGCCCAAAAAATACCGAGAAGAATGTGGCCCGAACGGCCTTGAGTAGCCTCGAATGTCGGTCACACAGGGTACTATTTACGTATGCAATCAGTGACGGTCGAGCTTGGGGCCGCGTCCACCATGGAACTGGTGAACGCGCTCTCAGCCATCGCCACTGAACTCGCATCGCGAGAAGCCCCGGAATCTTCTGCGGCCTGCCTGGAACTCACCGAAACTCTTGTGGCCGCGTGCGATATGCAGGAAAGTGCGCTCGCCGGATTCATCGGCCGAGTCGACGCCAGCGGAGAACAGGCCCGGTGGGGATATCCCTCCACCCAGGCATGGCTGCGATCACGGCTGGGCATGCGCGACAGCCGAGCCAAGGAACGCCTCACCCTCGCCCGGCAGCGCCACCGCCTACCGGAGGTCTGCGCACAGCTCGCGGCCGGGGAACTGTCCTACGGATACGCCGCCACCGTCGCCGACTCGGTCGCCCGCCTCGACGACCACGACTGCTCCGAAGCCGAGACAATCCTCCTCGGCTTCGTCGACCAAGGCTTCTCGGCCGGGAAGGTCGCCGCGTTCGGCCGCCGCATCCGCGACCTCATCGCCGAACGCGACGACACCGAAGAAGCACCGGATGAGGACACCAAGCGCGGCTACGACAAGTCCTGGCTCACCACCACCCGATCCCTGGACGGCGGCCGCTACGTCAAGGGCTGGCTGAACCCCGAAGACGCCGCGATCTGGGACGGCACCCTGGCTCCGCTGGCCAAGCCGGCCGGACCCGACGACCGCCGCGACCTCCCCGAACGCACCGCAGCGGCACTGTCGAGCGTGCTCTCAGGCGGGCACAAGGCGTCCAAGATCACCGTCATCTGCGACCTGGAGACGCTCACCGGAGGCAACGCACCCGCCCGCCTCACCGACGGGACCCCGATCCCCGCCGCACAAGCCCGCCGCATCGCACTGGCCGCCGGAGTCTCACCCCTCCTCCTCGGACGCGGAAACACCCCGCTCTACCTCGGCTACCGCGAACGCTTCGCCTCCGCAGCACAACGCCAAGTCCTTGAGACGCTCTACTCCTCATGCGCGGTACGAGGCTGCGAAGTGCCCGGAACACTGTGCGAAGTCGACCACGTCCACGGCTGGGCACTCGGGCGATCGCCCACCGACATCGACCAACTCGCACTCACCTGCGGATGGCACAACCGCTTCAAACACAGTCGCCCCGACCAGATCCAGATCACCAAAGACCAGGACGGGCGATACATCTACCGGCTACTCCCACCAGCCGACGCCAGAAGATCCACAACCGGGACCGGGCCACCAGGCAGCATCGGCCCACCCGACAGCCCCGTCCTCGACTGGGCCGCATAACGATCACACCCGATGCCGCACCGGCACCCTGGCAGCACCGATGCAGTGCTGCCGGGTGGCCGGTGCGCCTGCCCGCCTGCTCGCCCTCACCCCACCACCGCCCCCCACCTCCTTAGCGGCGTTGCCACTGCCTGTGATCGGGCTCGGGGGCGGGCGGGTAGCGTCGTCGGCATGATCGACTGTTGGCTTGTGCGGGCGTTCGTTAACGCCGAAGGTGAGCATGGCAATCCTGCGCTGGTCGTGGTGGAGCCGGAGGGAAGCTCGGTCACTGCTGAAAAGCGCCAGGAGCTGGCGACGCGGTTGGGTATCCCTGCCACCGTGTTCGTCCAGGATGCGGCGGCGGGGCGGGTCAGCATTCACAGCAACTACGGGCAGTCGATCCGGTTCGGTGGCCACCCCCTTCTCGCCACCGTGGAGGCGTTGCACGGGATCGGGCAGGCACCGAAGGAGCTGGTGCCTGAGGCCGGGCCGGTGCCGTGCCGCAGGGACGCCGACGGGACGGTGTGGCTCACGGCGCCGGCGCGGTGGTCAAAGCCGTGGCGGCATTACCAGATGGGCAGCGCCGCCGAGATCGACGCGCTGACCGGCCTGCCCGACGGCGAGGACTTCACGCAGGTGTG
The DNA here is from genome assembly GCF_014706005.1 of Actinomadura sp. RB99. NCBI lineage: Bacteria > Bacillati > Actinomycetota > Actinomycetes > Streptosporangiales > Thermomonosporaceae > Actinomadura > Actinomadura sp. RB99. The sequence goes on from NZ_JABMCA010000057.1 coordinate 10,455, forward strand.
GGCTTGGGAGGACCAAGAGGCCGGGCGGGTGCGGGCGCGACTGTGGGCACCCCGTATCGGCAAGGGCGAGGACGAGGCGTGCGGCAGCGCTTCCATGCTGCTGACCCAGAAACTCGATCGAGAGCTCGAAGTTCTGCACGGCCGCCACCGTGCCATCATCCGGACGCGGCCTGTGGATGATGTCCGCGTGGAATTGGGCGGGCGTTGTGCGGTCGAGTCGCCCGGGCATGATGCGCGTGCCGCACTCGACGAGCTTTACGCAATGGCATAGAGCCCGCTGCCCCTCCCTTACGGAAGGGGGTGGTGGGGTGGCGCGACCCGGGGGCGGGGCAGGCGGAGCCTGCCCCTAACGCTGCCTCAGGGGCCGCAGAGGCTCCAAAGTCAAGGGTGGACGAAGTCCATCGCGAAGCGACGCCGAAGGCGCCCTTGACTTTGGAGGGGCGGCCCCGTACGCAAGCGCCACCCCACCACCCGAACACCCCATCTCCCCATCGAAGGAACGCCCCCACTGCCCCATCGCCTCGCCCCATCGCCTCGCCCCACTGCCTCGCCCCATCGCCCCGCACTACTGCCCTGTCCCCTGCCCCACCCCATCGCATATCGCCTGTCACCTATCGCAAGAACAAACTTCGAAAACGCACGAACTCAAATGGAGCCCCGGTGCGCTTCTCGGAGAGCATCCAAACACGCTTCCAATGAGCACACCAACGAGCCGATCGTCGGTAAATGAACACTTCATTCCCCAGTCTCCCGTCCCGCAGTTAAAGGGTTGGTCGGGACAAGAGTGAGGGGTTAGCGTGCGGTGGGTGGATCTTTTCGAACGGTCGTGGACGGCGCTGCTCGCGGCGGTCGCGGGGCTTTCCGACGAGGACTTCGAGCGGCCGTCGGGCTGCGCCGGGTGGCTCGTCCGGGACCTCGCGTGCCATCTGGTCATCGACGCCCAGGACGTCCTGATCACTCTGGTCACGCCCGCTGGGACGGAGCCGACCGCGGACGCGGTGTCCTACTGGGACGTCGGCGACGAGCCTCCGACCGGTGACGACCCGCTCGACGCGCTGATCCCGCGGCTCGCCGCCGCGTACGGCGAGCCGCGGTGGCTGAAGTTCCATCTCGACGACGTCGGGTCGGCGGCGGGGCTCGCGGCGGGGCTCGCCGACCGCGCCGCGCGGGTGGGCACGCAGGGGAAGGTGCTGACGGTCGGGGACTTCCTGTCCGCGTACGTCCTCGAATGGACGCTGCATCACCTCGACCTGGTCGCGCATCTGCCGTCTGTCGCGGGGCCCTCGGCGGAGGCGCTCGCGGCGGCGCGGGCGTTGCTGGAGGGGATCGCCGGGGCGGCGTTCCCCGGCTCGTTCTCCGACACGGACGCGCTGCTGGTCGGTACGGGGCGGCGGGCGGCGAGCGGGGCGGAGGAGGCCGCGCTGGGCGGTCTGGCCGCGCGGGTCCCGCTCATCCTCGGCTGAGCGGCGAGCGGCCGCCGGCTCAGCGCGAGGTGAACGCCTCGGTGGTGCGGCCGGGGCTGACGAAGGCGAAGACGGAGTGCGGGTCGTAGCCGGAGAACAGCAGCCGGATGATCACGATGGCCATCGCCTCCAGGTTGCGGGCCTGGCGGAGGTCGCCCGCGTCCAAGGGCTCGGCGCCGAGGTCGGTGATCAGGGTGCGGGCGGCGGCCTTGCCCTCTTCGGCTCCCGCGTACGGGACGGCGAGGGGGCGGCCGTCGAAGGCGGGCGGGGTCATCGCCCACACGGACGCGTGCGCCTGGTTGAACGCCTTGACGACGTGGGCGCCGGGTGCGAGGCGGGCGATCTCCTCGGCCATGGACGTGCCGTCCTTGTAGGTGACCTGCGAGAAGTCGGTGACGTCGACGGCGTTGCCGCAGTCGATCACCGGCTTGCCGGCGAGGGCGCCGGCGGTGGCGGCGATGGTCTCCTCCAGCCCTTCGCGGCGGACGGCGACGAGGACGGCGTCGCCGAACTCGGCGGCCTCGCGGAGGGTGCCGGCGCGGGCGCCGACGCGTGCGGCGAGGGCGGCGGCCTTCTCGGGGGTGCGGCCGCCGATCAGCACGTCGTGTCCGGCGCGGACCCAGCCCGCGGCGAGGGATTCGGTCATCATTCCCGCACCGAGCACACCGATCTTCATGATTCCTCCCAGAGTCCTTTCGGGGTCTGCGAAGGAATGTAGGAGGCCGTGGGGAACCGGGTGGTTCCTAGGCCGGGCGGGCGGCGAGCAGCGCGTCGGTGTTCTCCTCCGCCCAGCGGGACAGGGCGCAGACGGGGCCGAGGAGGCTGCGTCCGAGGTCGGTGAGGCGGTACTCGGTGCCGGGCGGGGCGGTGCGCAGCTCGCGGCGCTCGACGAGGCCGTTGTCGGCGAGGCGGCGCAGCGTCTGGGTGAGCATCTTGTTGCTGATCCCGCCGATCTTCCCGCGCAGCTCGCCGTACCGGGCGGGGCCGCGGCCGAGGGCGGTGATCACGACCACGGACCATGTGTCGGAGATCAGCGCGAGGGTGGTGCGGGCGGGACAGTCGGCGAGGAACACGTCGTAGGCGACCACGTCCGGCAGGCTACGCCTTCGCGGGACGGCGGGCGCGGGCGAGGAGGGCGGCGGCGGGGCCGGTGGGGTCGGCGCCGGTCCGCCACACGGCGCGCAGGGACCGTTCCACCGTCATCCCGGCGATCTCGACCTCGGTGAGGGTGCCGGCGGCGAGGTCGGCGGCGACGACGAGCTCGCTGATCAGGGCGGGTCCGGCGCCGGCGACGACCGCGTTGCGCACGGCGGTGCTCGATCCGAGTTCCAGCAGCGGCGGGACGGGCTCCAGGCCGTGCGCGGCGAACGCCTGCGCGGCGGCCTGCCGGGTGCCGGAGCCCGCCTCCCGGGTGATCAGCGGGGTGCCGGCGACCTCCGCCGGGTCGACGGGGCGGCGGCGCCGCGTCCAGCGGTGGCCGGGCGGGGCGACGAGGACGAGCCGGTCCCCCGCGACGGCGCGGGAGCGGAGCCCGGACGGGCGGCCGGGCGACTCGATGAAGCCGAGGTCGATCTCGCCGTGCCGGGCCAGTTCGCAGACCCGCGAGGAGTTGGTGACCTGGAGGCCGACGTGCAGGCCGGGGTCGGCGCGGCGGAGGTCGCCGATCCAGGCGGGCAGCAGGTACTCGGCGACGGTGAGGCTGGCCGCGACGGACAGCTGCGCGGTGCGGGCGCGGTGCAGCGCGGCGGCGCCGTCGGTGAGGGCGGTGAGGTCGTCGAGGACGCGGCGGGCCCATCCGGTGACGAGGGCGCCGTCGGCGGTGAGGGCGGAGCCGCGGCGGGTGCGGTCGAGGAGGCGCAGCCCGAGCCTGCGCTCCAGCCGGGACAGCCGTTTGCTGGCCGAGGGCTGGCTGATGCCGAGCTCGGCGGCCGCGGCGGTGAGGCTGCCCTGGTCGGCGACGTGCACGAGCAGCTGGAGCGATTCCAGGTCCGGGGGTTGTGCCATGCCCCCAGGTTATGACGTGAGGTCGGATCGCCCGCTTCCGGCGCGGTTCCGGGTCCCCGAGGGTCGGATGCATGAGCACAACGGTGGAGGCGGTGCGGCCGGAGCGGGTCCGGTCGTGGACGAGGCGGACGGGGCCGGGGGTCGCGGTGGCGGCGGCGGGCGCGGCGGCGGCGATGGTGATCAACGGGTGGGTGCCGGCGCTGAGCGCGCTGACGGTGGCGGTGCTGCTCGGCGTGCTGGTGGGCGGCGCGCTGCCCGAGGCGGCCGCGTGCGGGCTGCAGTGGGCGACGCGCAGGTTCCTGCGGATCGGTGTCGTGCTGCTGGGTCTGCAGCTCAGTGTGGGCGAGGTGTTGCGGCTCGGGCCGGGCATGCTGGCGGTGGTGCTGGTCACGGTCCTGGCGGGGTTCGCGGGAACGCTGGCGCTCGGCCGGCTGGTCGGGGTGCCGAAGGGGCTGGCGCTGATGGTGGCGACGGGCTTCTCGATCTGCGGGGCGTCGGCGATCGTGGCGATGGACAGCGTCGCGCGCAGCCGGAAGGAGGACGTCGCGACGGGCGTGACGCTCGTGACGATCTACGGCAGCGCGGCGATCGCGGTCGTCCCGTTCCTCGGGACGCACGTGTTCGGGCTGAGCCCCGAGTCGCTCGGCATGTGGGCGGGGCTGAGCGTGCACGAGGTCGCGCAGGTCGTGGCGGCCGCGTCCCCGGCCGGTGCGGCCGCGGTCGGGACGGCGGTGATCGTGAAGCTGACCCGGGTCGTGCTGCTCGCGCCGATGGTCGCGGGGATGGGCGTGGTCGAGCGGCGCGGCGGCGTCCGCGCGGAGGGGAAGCGCCCGCCCATCGTGCCGCTGTTCGTCGTCGGGTTCCTGGTGATGCTGGCGCTGCGCAGCACCGGCATGGTCCCCGGCCCGGTGCTGGCGGGCGCCAAGGACGTCTCGACGGTGCTGCTGGCCGCCGCGATGTTCGGTCTCGGGTCGGCGGTGCGCGTCCGGGAGCTGGTGCGGACGGGACGGCGCGGGCTCGTCCTCGGCGCCCTGTCGACGCTGCTGGTCGGCACGGTCGCGCTGACCGCGCTCACCGTGATCCCCCGCTGATCCCTCGCTGATCGCGGGCCGTCAGCGCATGACCGTGGTGAGCACGTCCGAGCCGAGCGACAGCAGGAGCCGCGCGTGCAGCCGGTGGTAGATCATCCGGCCCTCGCGGCGGGACGTGACGAGGCCGACCTCGCGCAGCCGCCGCAGATGCCGCGACACCTGCGGCTCGGAGATGCCCGTCCGCTGCGCCAGCTCCGACGTGGTGATCGGTTCGCCGAGCAGGTGCCGGCACATCTCGAACCGGCCCGGCTCGGAGATCGCGGCGAGCCGGTCGCGGATGAGGGACTGGCGGGCGGACGGGCGCTGCTCCCAGTCCCCGGCGATGAAGTGGACGACGAGCGGCAGCCCGTCGTCGCCCGTCTTGAGGATGAGGTGCGGCCAGCCGTGCAGGGTCGGGACGAGGAAGCAGCCGCGCTCGGCGACCTTGCCCGTCGCCGACTGGAGCTTGTCGTAGTGGACGCGCGCCGGCTGCTCGGTGCCGGTGGCGGTCGGGCTGACCGAGGTGAGCACGGTCAGCGGCGACTCCTTGCGCAGCTGCTCCCGGACGGGCGCGGCGGTGTCCTTCAGGCGCGGGCCGATGCGGCGCCATTCGGCGTCGAAGAACGCGGCGGCGCAGCGTTCGAGGGTGTCGGCGAGGCGGGACCGGAAGCCCTCCGGGTCCTCGACGAGGGCGCGGGCCAGCTCGCCGCGGGAGAACGAGCGGCGCTCGCTGGCCTTGACGAACGCGCGCCGCACCGCCTCGTCGCGCAGCTCGTACGCGCCCTCGAACGTCACCCCGCGGATCGCGAACGCCGCCAGCCGGGTGAACTCGTCGACGTCCAGCCGCGCGACGGTGTCCAGTTCGGCGGGCAGCTCGCGGTCGAGGGCCCTGCGCAGCGGCAGGAACAGCCGGCAGCGGTAGCGGGCCCACAGCGGCGCGAACCGGTTCAGCTCCTGGACGAGCGGCTCCGGCAGCGCCTCCCGGGTGCGGGCGAGCCACGCCCGCGACTCGGGATGGTGCTCGGGCTCGGCGAGGGTGTGCAGGCACGCCATCAGCTCCGCCAACGGGGACGTCCCGACCGCGAAGTGCGATGCCTGCGCCCCGTCCACGTCGAGCGTGACGACCATGGCCCGAATCCTAGCCGCGGTCCGGGCCGCGCCCGGACCCGTCGCTCAGGACGTGCACCGACAGCCACGACGGGTGCTCCGGTGACAGGTGCACCTCGTTGACGGCCACCACGCGCCGCCGCGCCGCCGCCTCCGGGCCGCCGGTGTTCGGGTTCACGTCGAAGCGCGGGAAGTTGCTCGACGACACGTCCAGCCGGATGCGGTGGCCCCGGGCGAACAGGTTCGCGGTGTCGGGCGCCGTCACGGTGATCTCGTAGACGGTCCCGGGCCGCATCGGCTCCGGGCTCGCGAACGAGTTCCGGTACCGGCAGCGCAGGATCCCGTCGGTGAGGTTCATCGCGTAGCCGTTGGGATAGTCGGCGTTCGGCGGGTGGACGTCGATGAGCCGGACGGTGAAGTCGGTGTCCGGCGCGCTCGACGCCACCGACAGCCGCACCCGGACGGGACCGGCGATCGCGACGTCCTCCTCCAGCGGCTCGGTCTGGAAGACCAGCACGTCGGGGCGGGCCGCGAGCGGCAGGTGCGGCGGTTCGCAGCCGAACGTCTCGTCGGTGGGGCACTGGTCGAACGCGCCGCCGCGCATGACGGGCTCGCCCGAGGTGATCTGGCCGCCGATCGTCGGGACCGGGTTCGCCGGGTCGAAGTCGTACTCGAGCCGGTCGTCGGCGCCGTCCCGTGGAAGGGCCTCGGTGAGGGAGCCGTCCTGCCGCAGGTACAGCCGGACGGCGGTCGCCTCCTGCGGCGGCCAGGTCGCGGCGGTGCGCCACTCCCCGCCGTGGTCGAGCCGCCCCTCGGCGGTGCGGCGGCCGCTGCCGCCGCCCATCAGGAAGTACTGGACGCGCGGGAAGTCCTCCGCCGCCGGGCCGTCACCGGACGGGCCGTCGCCGGACGGGGTGTCGCGGCCGAGGTGGCGGGCGAACCAGCGGGCACGGAACTCCCAGTAGTCGGGGGCGAGGTTGCCGTCCAGGACGGCGCGGGGCCCGAAGTCCACGTCGCCGGAGTGCCGGACGCTGCGGGCGCCGTGCGTCCACGGCCCGACGACCAGGTACGCCGGGCTGGACTTGGCCTCGGTCAGCGCCCGGAAGTTCTCCACGGCGGTCAGGACGTACGGGTCGTACCAGCTGACCATGTGCAGACTCGGCACGTCCGGGAACCGGTCGTAGGAGCCGCGCCCGAACAGCCCGAGGCGCTGCCAGAACTCGCCGAACGCGCCGTGCTCCCACTGTTCGAGCAGGTACTCCTCGTACTCGGGGACGGCGCGCAGCGGGGACGCGCCGCGCCGCCACGGCATCGCGCGGAACCAGGCGGGCAGGTCCTGCGACTGCAGCGACGCCCGGACGACGGGGTCGCGGTGCGCGGCGGGGCTGTTCAGCGCGTGCCGGTACGCCCACGTCGCCTGCTTCAGCTCGAACGCGCCGCCCATCCGGATGCCCGCCTCGTACGCGCTGGCGAACCCGCCGGAGTCGACGAACATGGCGGCGAGGGGGCGCGGCGACAGCGCGGCCAGCGCGGTCTGCACGTGCGCGGAGTACGACACCCCGGTGGTGGCGACGCGGCCGTCGCACCAGGGCTGCGCGCCGATCCACTCGACGGTGTCGAAGCCGTCCTCGGCCTCGCCGAGGTACTTCACGAACCGGCCCTCGGAGTCGCCCCGCCCGCGGCAGTCCTGGCGGACGACGTTGTACCCGCGCGCGACGAAGAGCGCCGCCGACCGGTCCGGGAACACCGGCTCGCCGTGCCGGTCCAGGCCGTCGGACTCGCGCCGCGCCCGCCGCCCGTAGGGGGTGCGTTCCAGCAGGACGGGGCGCGCCTCCAGCACGCGGCCGGGACTGTACAGGTCAGCCACCAGGACGGTCCCGTCGCGCATGGACGTGCGCACGACGCGCCGCCACACCGACCCGCCGTCCGGCAGCGCGATCTCCTCCGCCTCCTCGGCGACGGCCCCCGATTCCATCACCGTCATGAAGCGGAACCACCCTGCCCGGTCTCGCCGCCCTGCCCGTTCCCGCCGCCCTGGCCGACCTGCGCGCCGAGCGCGGGCCAGATCTTCACCAGCTCCGGACGCGGCGCCTCGACGAACCACTTCTTGTAGATCCGCAGGAAGGTGCCGTCCTGCACCATCGCGCCGAGCTGCCCGTCGACGGCCTGCTGGAACTTGGTGTTCTTCTTCTGGACGGCCATCGCGGTCGGGTGGTCGACCGGCGCCGACACGGCGGGCTTGAGGGCGCTGTACTTCTTCAGGTACGCGTCGGCGTCGGGGCCGCCGACGACGAACGCGTCCAGGTTGCCGGACAGCAGCTGGGAGACCGCGGAGTTCTGGTTCTGGAACTGGACCTGCTTGGCGCCCGGCATCTTCGACTTGACGAACTCCTGCTGGACGGCGCCGGTGATGTCGCCGACCCGCTTGCCGGAGAAGTCGTTCAGCGTGGTGGCCGTGGACTCCTTGCGGGTCAGGACGGTGGTGGTGCTCCAGTAGACGCCCTTGGTGAAGGACACCTGCTTCTGGCGCTCGGCGGTGACGCCGAGGCCGCTCGCGGCCAGGTCGTACTGGCCGGACGAGAGGCCCTGCAGCGCCGCCGGGACCGCGCTGGCCTTGTACTCCACCTTCAGCTTCAGCCGCTTGGCGACCTCGTCGGTGAGGTCGACGATGAAGCCCTGCGGCTTGCCGCCCTTGTCGGCGGTCGCGAACGGGGGCTGGTCGGTGGAGACGGCCGCGAGGACGGTGCCGGCCTCCTCCAGCCCGTACGGGTCGTCCTTGCCGGAGCCGCCGCCGCAGCCGGCGAGCGCCAAGGCCGCCGCGGCGACCACGCCGCCCGCCGCGAAGCGGACGCTGAGGGCCTTGTTCATGTGCTGTCCTGCCTATTCGTGAGGGGGGTCAGAGCACCTTGGAGAGGAACTCGCGGAAGCGGGGGCCGGACGGGGCGTCGAGCACGGCGCGGGCCTCGCCCTCCTCCGCGATCACGCCGTCGTCCATGAACATCACGCGGTCGGCGGCCTCGCGGGCGAACCCGATCTCGTGCGTGACGACGACCATGGTCATCCCGCTCGCGGCCAGTTCCCGCATGACCGCGAGGACGTCGCCGACCAGCTCCGGGTCGAGCGCGGAGGTCGCCTCGTCGAAGAGCATCACCTCGGGGCGCATCGCGAGGCTCCGGGCGATCGCGACGCGCTGCTGCTGCCCGCCGGACAGGTTCCCGGGCCGCTGCCGGGCCAGCCGCCCGAGCCCGAGCCGGGCCAGCTGCGCGCGCCCGATCTCCTCGGCCTCCGCCTTGCCCATCCCGAGGACGTGCCGCGGCGCGAGCGTGACGTTGTCCAGCACGTTCAGGTGCCCGAACAGGTTGAAGTGCTGGAACACCATGCCGATCTTGGCGCGGGCGGCGTCCACGTCCACCTTGGGGTCGGTGAGGGCCGTCCCGGAGACGACCACGCTGCCGGACGTCGGCCGCTCCAGCAGGTTCAGGCATTTCAGCATCGTCGACTTGCCGGAGCCGGACCGGCCCAGCACGCACAGCACCTCGCTCTGCGCGACGTCGAAGCTCACCCCGCGCAGGATCTCGGTGTCACCGTAGGACTTGCGCAGATCCCGGACGCTGATCACCGTCTGCGTCCGCGTCGCCGTCGTCATGCCCGCTCCTTCACACCGTTCGCCGCGGGACCCGCGGTCGGCTCGCCCGTGGCCGGATCGCTCGCGAGGCCGGCGGCGCCGGTCCCGTCCTCCTGGGTGAGGTCGGCCGCGGCCCGCCGCGCGCCGCGCCCGCCCCCTTCGCGCATCCGCCGGTCCAGCCAGTTGACGAGGTACGTCAGCGGGATGGTGATGACGAGGTAGCAGAGACCGGCCGCGACCAGCGCCGACGCGTTGTAGCTCGCGGCCTGCCGCTCCTGCGCGATGAAGTACAGCTCCCGCTGGCCGACGCCGAGGCCGAGCAGGTAGACCAGCGAGCTCTCCTTGATGTCGACGATGAACTGCCCGGCGAGGGCGGGCAGCACGTTCCGGATCCCCTGCGGGACCACGACCAGCCGCATCGTCTTCAGGTACGACATCCCGAGGCTGCGCCCGGCCTGCAGCTGCCCGGGCGGCACCGCCTGGATGCCGGAGCGGAAGATCTCCGCGCAGTACGCCGCGGAGATCAGCCCGACGGCGATCACCGCGTAGCCGAGCGGGTTGCGGCCGAACGGCCGGACGCCCGCCGCGGGGAGCCCGAGGCCGATCAGGCTGACCGTCACGATGGCGGGCAGCCCGCGGAAGACGTCCACGTAGAGCCGGGCGGGCAGCCGCACGAGCCGCCGGCGCGACAGCAGCAGCACCGCCAGCAGCACGCCGACGACCAGGCCGAACAGGATGGCCAGCACCGCGATCAGCAGCGTGTTGCGCAGCCCCTCGGTCAGCAGCGTCGGGAGTGCGCCACGGATCTCCGACCAGTCGAAGAACGTATGCAGGAAGTCGCTCACACTCGCTCCGATCTCACGGCGTCCACCGGCGGTCCGGCGCACCGGCCGGCCGCCCGGCGGCCCTCGGCCGACCCCGCGTCCACCGCGGACGGGCGTCGCCGGTGCGCTCACACTAGGCGCAGGGTAGGCGACTGAACAGCATCATTGCGCCAACGCGTTAATCATTGGCCGCACCCTCACATCGGGGGGCGGCGGAGGCGGGGAGGCGAACGGGGAGGTGGGCGGCGAGGGGAACGACGAGGTGAACGACGAAGGGACCGGCCGTCGCCGGCCCGTGGTCGGGCGGTGAACGGCCGGTCCCTGAAGGGCCGGTTCCTGGAGGGCGCGGTGGCTGGAGGGCGCGGTGGCTGGAGGGCGCGGGGCGCTCTAGTCGTCGATGGCGGCGTAGGCGGTGGTCCAGAAGTCCTGGAAGTGGTGCGGCGGCTCCGGGGAGGTCATGGCGCGCTGGGTGAAGACGATGCCGATCATGTCCTCGCCGGGGTCGGCGTAGGCGGACGTGCCGAGGCCGCCCGTCCAGCCGAACCGGCCGGGGCGGACGAACAGGTCCTCGCGGCGGCCGTCGACGGCGAGGCCGAACCCCCAGCCGCCCGAGCCGAGGAACACCCCGTTGCCCGCCTTCTGCTCCGGCGTCAGCCGGTCGGTGGTCATCAGCTCGACGGACGGGCGCGACAGCAGCCGCCCGCCCGGGTACCGGCCGCCGTCCAGGAGCATCCGCAGGAACGCGCAGTGGTCGTCGACGGTGGACAGGAGGCCGGGGCCGCCGCTGCCGGCGGGGAAGACCGGCGGGCGGTCGTAGGCGCCCTCGCGCGGGTCGGGGCGGCGGACGAGCGCGCCGGTGGCGGGGTCGGCGGTGTAGGACGCGGCGATCCGGCCCGCCTCCGCGGCGGGCACGGTGAAGCCGGTGTCGCGCATCCCCAGCGGCTCGAAGATCCGTTCGCGGAGGAACTCCTCGAACGGGCGCCCGGTGGCGCGGGCGATCAGCACGCCGGCCACGTCGGCGCCGGTGTTGTAGAGCCAGCCCGCGCCCGGCTGGTGCGCCAGCGGCAGCGCGCCGAGCCGCTTCAGCCACTCGTCGGGGCCGCAGGGCGGGCCGTCCGGGCCGTTGTCGACGCCGGTGTCGAGCATCGCCTGCATGATCGGAGGCGGGCCCTGCGGGGTGAACGTCACGCCGTAGCCGAGCGTGAACGTGAGCGCGTCCCGCAGGGTGATCGGCCGTTCGGCGGGGACGGTGTCGTCGAGCGGGCCGTCGAGGCGGCGCAGGACGCGCCGGTCGGCGAGTTCTGGCAACAGGTGGTGCAGCGGGTCGTCCAGGCGGAGCCGGCACTCCTCGACCAGGATCATCGCGGCGGCGGCGGTGACCGCCTTGGTGAGCGACGCGATCCGGAAGAGGGTGTCGCGCCGCATGGGGGCGTCGCCGCCGGCTTCGAGGGCGCCCGCCTCGATCACGTGCGTGCGCCCGCGCCGGTGGACGAGCGCGACGAGCCCGGGCAGGTCGCCGCGGTCGACGAAGCCGGTCATCACCCGGCGCATCCGGTCCAGCCCCGCGGGGGACAGCCCGCCGTTGTCGCTCATCGTCGCTCCTCGTGGTCGGCTCTTGGGGGTATGACCGCCCTGCGGCCGGTAACTCATCGGCCCGGGCCGCCACGGGCCCGGGCGACGGGGTCAGGCGACGGGGTCAGGCGACGGGTTCCAGGGGCGGGCGGGTGTCGAACTGCGTCTCGTACAGGTCGGCGTAGCGGCCGCCGGCGGCGAGGAGCTCGTCGTGCGTGCCGCGCTCGACGATCCGGCCCTCCTCGACGACCAGGATCTGGTCGGCGGCGCGGACGGTGGACAGCCGGTGCGCGATCACCACGGCGGTCCGGCCGTCGAGCGCCTCGGCCAGCGCCTCCTGGACGGCGGCCTCGGACGTGGAGTCCAGGTGGGCGGTCGCCTCGTCGAGGATGACGACGCGCTGCCGCGCCAGCAGCAGGCGGGCGATGGTGAGCCGCTGCCGCTCGCCGCCCGACAGTCGGTAGCCGCGCTCGCCGACGATCGTGTCGAGGCCGTCCGGCAGCCCCTCGATCAGGGCGTCGAGGCGGGCGCGGCGCAGCACGTCCCACAGCTCGTCCTCGGTCGCCTCGGGGCGGGCCAGCAGCAGGTTGTCGCGGATCGACTCGTGGAACAGGTGGCCGTCCTGCGTGACCATCCCGAGCGTCGCGCGGATCGAGGCGAACGACAGGTCGCGGACGTCCACCCCGCCGAGCCGGACGGTGCCGGAGTCGGCGTCGTACAGGCGCGGCAGCAGCTGCGCGATCGTGGACTTGCCCGCGCCGGACGAGCCGACGAGCGCGATCATCTGCCCGGGCTCGGCGCGGAACGACACGTCGCGCAGGACGTCGACGCCGCCGCGGGTGTCGAGCGTCGCGACCTCTTCGAGGGAGGCGAGGGAGACCTTGTCGGCGGCGGGGTAGCCGAACGTGACGCCGTCGAACTCGACCGCGACGGGGCCGTCCGGGACGGTGCGCGGCTCGGGCTTCTCGGCGACGAGCGGGCGCAGGTCGAGCACCTCGAAGACGCGCTCGAAGCTGACCAGCGCGCTCATCACCTCGACGCGGGAGCTGGCGAGCGCGGTCAGCGGCGCGTACAGCCGGGTGAGCAGCAGCGCGAGGGAGACGACGGCGCCTGCGTCGAGGTGGCCGCGCAGCGACATCCAGCCGCCGAGGCCGTAGACCAGCGCGAGGGCGAGGGCGGACACCATGGTCAGCGCGGTGATGAACACGTGCTGCACCATCGCGGTGCGGACGCCGATGTCGCGGACGCGGCGGGCGCGCGCGGCGAACTCGGCGGACTCGCGGTCCGGCCGGCCGAACAGCTTGACCAGGGTGGCGCCGGGCGCGGAGAACCGCTCGGTCATCTGGGTGCTCATCGCGGCGTCGTGCCGGGCCGCCTCGCGCTCCAGCCCGGCGAGGCGGGTGCCCATCCGGCGGGCGGGCAGGACGAAGACCGGCAGGAGCAGCAGCGCCAGCAGCGTCACCTGCCAGGAGATGCCGACCATGACGGCGAACGTCAGCAGCAGCGTCACGAGGTTGCTGACCACGCCGGACAGCGTGTCGCTGAACGCGCGCTGCGCGCCGATCACGTCGTTGTTGAGCCGGCTGACCAGCGCGCCGGTGCGGGTCCGGGTGAAGAACGCGACCGGCATCCGCTGGACGTGGTCGAAGACGGCGGTGCGCAGGTCGAGGATGAGGCCCTCGCCGATGCGGGCGGACAGCCACCGGTTGGCGAGGCCGAGCCCGCCCTCGGCGACGGCCAGCACCGCGATCAGCACGGCCAGCCCGACCACGGTGGACGCGGCGGACCGGTCGACGATCGCGTTCACCACCCGTCCGGCGAGCACCGGGGTGGCGACGGCGAGCACCGCCATCACGACGCTGAACAGCAGGAACGCGAACAGCGGCCGGCGGTGGGGGCGGGCGAAGGCGGCGATCCGGCGCAGCGTCGCCTTCGAGAACGGCCGGCGGTCGTCCTGGGCGTTCATGGCGTGGTGCAGCGACATCCACGCGGTGACTTCCATGTCCATGCGGGCGGTCCTCGATCGTCGTCGGCTCGGGAGCCCCATCCTGGAACCTCAACTAATGTTGAGGTCAAGTCGGCGGCGAGGGCCATCGTCGCGCGCGGGTACGACAATCCGGCGTTGATCACCGATAATCCGAATGATCGGCAACGGAGGGGGCGCAACGTGGGGACCGACACCGGCACGGCCAACGGCACCGGCATCGACGTCGGGAAGGCGCGGGCGGACACGCCGGGATGCGCGCGGGTGGCGCACCTGAACAACGCGGGCGCGGCGCTGCCGCCCGCGCCCGTGATCGAGGCGGTCGCGGAGCACTTCGCGCTGGAGACGACGATCGGCGGCTACGAGGCGGCGGAACTGAGGGCGGACGCCGTCGAGCACTTCTACGACGCGGTCGCCGGGCTGATCGGCGCGCGCGCGGACGAGATCGCCTACGTGGAGAACGCGACGCGCGCCTGGGACCTGGCCTTCTACGCGATCCCGTTCGCGGAGGGCGACCGCATCCTCACCACCACCAGCGAGTACTCCAGCAACGCGATCGCCTACCAGCAGGTCGCGGCGGCCAAGGGCGCGCGCGTGGAGGTGATCCCCGACGACGCGAACGGCACCCTGGCCCTGGACGCGCTGGAGGCGGAACTGGCCAAGGGCGGCGTCCGGCTGGTCTCGCTCAACCACATCCCGACCTACAACGGGCTGGTCAACCCGGCCGCGGAGGTCGGGCGGCTGTGCCGCGAGCACGGCGTCCTCTACCTGCTGGACGCGTGCCAGTCCGTCGGGCACCTCGCGGTGGACGTCGCCGAGATCGGCTGCGACATGCTGTCCGGGACGGGCCGCAAGTACCTGCGCGGGCCGCGCGGCACCGGCTTCCTGTACGTCCGGCGGGAGATCGCCCGGACGCTGGAGCCGCCGTTCCTCGACCTGACCGCCGCCGAGTGGAGGGCGCCCGACGGCTACGAGATCCGGGACGACGCGCGCCGCTTCGAGACCTGGGAGCGGTACGTCGCCGGGCAGATCGGGCTCGCCGTCGCCGCCGACTACGCGTCCGCGCTCGGCGCCGCCGCCATCGAGGAGCGCGTCGTCGGCCTGGCCGCGGCACTGCGGCGGATGCTGGCCGACCGGCCCGGGATCACGGTCCTCGACCGGGGCGAGCGCCCGTCCGGGATCGTCACCTTCACCGTGGACGGCCACGACGCCGCCGCGGTCAAGGCGGCGGCGCGGGAGCGGGACGTCAACGTCAGCGTGGCCCAGCCGAGGACGCACGGGTACGACCCGCACGGCCTCGACGCGGCCGTGCGGGCGTCCGTGCACTACTACAACACCGAAGAGGACCTGGACCGCCTGATCGCGGCCCTCCCCTAGTCCCCCGGCGGGCCGTCAGGACATGGAGCGGGCCGTCAGAAGGTGGAGCGGGCCGCGCTGATGTCGGCGAGCGCCGAGGCGGAGTCCTTCTCGATCGCCAGGTCGCCGATGGACACGATGCCGACGGGGCGCCCGTCCTCCAGGACGGGCAGCCGCCGTACGGCCCGCTCCCGCATGATCTGCGCGGCCTTGTCGAGCGAGTCGTCCGGCCCGATCGTGGCGGTGACGTTGCTGGCGAGCCCGCCGATCGTGGCCTGGGCGGGGTCGCCGCCGGCGGCGAGCCCGCGGATCACCAGGTCGCGGTCGGTGACCAGGCCGAGCAGGTCGTCGCCCTCGGCGACCAGCACCGCGCCGATGTCCTCGTCGCGCATCGCCCGCGCCACCGTGACGATGTCGAGTTCCGGGGACACCGACGTCGGGGAACCGGTCATGATGTCGCGGATCTTCCTGGCCATTGCACACCCCTCGAGGCTCGTGATCGTACTGCTGGGAGCATTGGGACGATTGCGGCTCTACCCGACATAGCGGCGGCCACTCATCGGGGGCGGACCGACGGCGCCGGGGGGCTCTCCTCCCCCCTGAACGGCGCGAACACCGTCCGCGCTCCCGCCGGGACCCACGCCAGCCGGCTCGGATCGCCCGGCGCAGGACGCACCGGAACCGTCGCGTAGTGGACCCGCCCGGGATCCAGCTCCTTCATGCTCCTGGCGAGCGACTCCATCGCCTTCAGATCGAGGCTCGGGGACGTCTTCACGGACCCTGCCGCCGCCGCGAGGAACCGCGCGAACCGCACCGGATTCCTCAGCTGCTCGCCGTGCGCCGCGCCCAGCAGAGCCGCCATGAACCTCTGCTGCCGCCGGACCCGCGCGAGATCCGACCCGTCGTCCAGGCCCCGGCGAGCCCGCACGACGTCCAGCGCCCGCTCCCCGTCCAGGCGGTGCCGCCCCGGCGGCACCAGCACCCGCCCCGACGGGTCCGTGATCGCCTTCGGCAGGGTGTACTCGACCCCGCCGAGCGCGTCCACCATCGCCTTGAACCCGGAGAACTCGATCACGATCGTGCTGTCGATCCGGACGGACGCCGCGTACTCGACGGCCTTCCCCACGCACGAGGCGCCGCCGTCGGAGTAGACCGCGCCGATCGCGGCGCGACGCGCCGGGAGCGTCCGCCCCCCGGGCCCCTTGCACGCCGGGACGTCCATCAGCGAGTCACGGGGGATGCTCACCACCGTCCCGGCCTTGCGGTCGGCGGGCAGGTGCACCATCACCACCGTGTCCGCCCGCGCCGGGCGTCCCGCCCGGCGGTCGGACCCCAGCACGAGGACGTTCACCGCCTTCCCCGTGAACGCGGACGTGTCCGACGCGACCGGCCGCGCGCCGCGCCCGTGCAGCAACAACGCCGGCACCAGGATCGCCGCCGCCGTCACCGCCGCCACCGCCGCCACCACGCCGATCAGCGTCCAGCGCCCCCCGGCCGGCCGGGACCGGCGGCGGCCCCGCGCCGCGTCCAGCAGCCGCCCCCGCTGCCGCGCCAGCGCCGGCGGCGGCTCGTCCCCCAGCTCGCGCCCGAGGTCGCGGAGCAGTTCCAGGTCGTCCACGGTCACTCCTCCTCGTCCATCGGGTTGGTGTCGCCGAGCGCCGCGCGCACCTTGCGCCGCGCCCGGTTCAGGCGGGACCGGACCGTGCCGACCGGTATCCCGAGGGCCCGCGCCACCTCGTCGTACGCCAGGTCGCCCCACGCCACGAGCAGCAGCACGTCCAGGTCCCGGCGCGGCAGCCCGGCCAGCGCCTCGGCGAGCGCGGGACGCGACGCCCACGCCGTCACCCCGGCCGCGACCCGCTCCGCCGGGCCCTCGACCGGCCCGTCCACCGGGCTGCGGCGCAGCGCCCGGTACCGGGCCGCCTCCGACCGGTGGTGCCGCGCGACCAGCTTCGTCGCGATCCCGAACAGCCACGGCCGCGCGTCCGGCTGCGCGAGGTCGTAGCGGTGCCGCTTGCCGAACGCGGCCAGGAACGTCTCTCCGACGACGTCCTCGGCGGCCTCCGGGCCGAGTCGGCGCGACACGTACCGGTAGAGCATCGCGGAGTAGCGGTCGAACAGCGCTGCGAACGCCTCGGGATCATCGAACGACCGCCCGATCAGATCGGCGTCGCGCGCCGGGACCCTCGGCGGCGCGGTCATCTCGGACACCATGGCATGCGGACCGGCCTTCTCGTCGGGAACATTGTCAGCGGTGTATCTCCGCAACCCCGCCGCCGGGTTCACGGGGCGCGCCGGGCCCCGCGGACGGGTCCGCCGGACCGGCGAAGATCACTGATGCGTAACGGTCCGAACCTCGTCGCTAAAGTGGACATCTTTCTATGTGCACGGGGGATCCACGGCGAAGGACCACCCCCGTCCGCATCCGTGATCACCGAGCTTGAGGGGGCAGGCCCGTGAACGACGTCCCGCAGGAGCCGGAGCCCGCCGAGCGCCCGGAGGACGCCGAACACGAGCCGGGCCGGACGGCCACCGCCGAGTTCCGCATCCCGGCGCCCGCCCCGGCGAAGAACGCCTCGCTGACCAGGCCCGACATCCGGCGCCCGGCCCGGCCCGCCGAGGACGCGCCGCCCTCGCCGGACGACCCCGAACCGTCCGGCGAGGCGCCCGATGAGGCGTCCGCGGGCGAGGAGGCGGACACGTCCGCGCCGCCGGAGGACGAAGCCGCCGAGGAGACGCCCGAGCAGGACGCGGAGCCGGAGGCGGACGCGGAGCCTGAAGACGCGGACGCGGCGGAAGAGCGTCCCGAGGAACCGCAGGAACCCGCCGAGGCTCAGGAAGAAGAGCTTGAGGCGGACGCCGCGCGGGCCGAGCCGGAGGAGTCCGCCGAGCCGGCCGAAGCCGCGCCGGACGCGGGCACCGCCCATGACCAGGGCGCGCCTCCCGCGCCGCCGGAGGACGCCGGGCCCGCGCAGGATCCTGAGGACGAGCCGGCGTCCAGCGCCGAACCGCCCGAGGCCGACGAGCCGGAGGCGTCCTGGGACGACGACCCCGACGACCCCGACGAGCCGGAGGCGTCCTGGGAGGACGAACCCGACGAGCCGGAGGCGTCCTGGGAGGACGAACCCGACGAGCCGGACGCGGCCGAGGAGAGCGCGGAGCCGGGTGCGGAGGAGCACGAGCGGCCCGGCCCGCCGCAGCGCTCCGAGGCGGCGCCCCGGCCGGAGCCGCCTGCGGAGCCACCGGTGGAGTCGCCTGCGGCGGTGACGCGGGTCGAGCGGCTGCCGGCTCCGTGGCAGCTCCCCGCACCGGAAGCGCCGGCGGCGCCGCCCGCGGAAGAACGGCAGGGCGGACAGGGCGGACAGGGCTGGTTCGAGTCTCCGCGCCAGAGTCCCGGACCGGTGGTGTGGGATGCGCCGCGGCAGGCGCCCCCGGGCGAGTTCCGGCCCGAGTCCGTCCGGTGGGACGCGGCCCCCCAGAATGCGGCCCCCCAGAATGCCGCACCGCAGAACGCGGCCCCGCAGAGCGCGGCGCCCCAGGGCGCGCCGCCACAGAACGCGGCACCCTACGCCGCTGCGGCGCAGGGAGCGGCGCCGCCGGTGCGGCCCGTGCAGAGCGGGCCCTGGGAGGTCGCCGTACCGCAGGCGCCCGCTCCGGCCCCGCCCGCGGCCGAGGCGGAGAAGCGTCCGAAGCGCCGGGGGCTGGTGATCGTCCTCGTCGCGGCGCTGGTGCTGGTCGTGGGAGTGGTGGCCGGGCAGCTGATCCGGCCCGTTCCGGATCCGACGGTGAAGCTGAGCCTGGCGTCCAGCCACGTGTTCCCGGGCGCGGCGCCCGCGCTGCCGTGGCCGGCGGTGGGCCAGTCGACCGTGTACGTGGACGGGCTGGGGACGATGGGGTCGTCGGGCGGGTCCGCGCCGACGCCGACGGCGAGCGTCGCGAAGGTGATGACGGCGTTCGTCTACCTGCGCGACCATCCGCTGGCGACCGGCCAGGCCGGGCCGGTGCTGGCGGTGTCGCCGCAGGGGGTGGCGGAGATCCCGGCGCGCAAGAAGCGCGGGGAGTCGCTGCTCGGCATCACGGCGGGGCAGCGGCTGACCGAGCGCAAGGCCCTGGAGGCGCTGCTGATCATCTCGGCGAACGACCTGGCGCACGAGCTGGCGCGCTGGGACTCGGGCGGCGACCAGCCGTTCGTCGCGAAGATGAACGCGGCGGCGCGGGAGCTCGGGATGACCGGCACCCGCTACACCGACCCGAGCGGCTACGACTCGGGGACGGTCAGCACCGCCGCGGACCAGGTGAAGCTGCTGCGGGCGGCGATGAAGGTGCCGGCGTTCACCGAGATCGTGAACCGGCGGGCGTACGTGCCGGACGACGGGAGCCCGGCGCGGCCGGGCGGCAACGTCCTGGTCGGGCAGTACGGGGTGGTCGGCGGGAAGACCGGCTACACCGACGCGGCCGGCGGGAACTACGTGTTCGCCGCGCGCCGGAAGGTCGGCGGTGTGCCGACGCTGATCCTGGGCGCGGTTATGGCGCAGAAGTCGCCCAGCGCGCAGGGGGCCGTGGAGGCGGCCGGGCGGCTCATCCAGGCGGTGGAGGGCTCGATGACGGCCGCGACCCTGGCGCCGAAGGACGCCAGGGTCGGCACGGTCGACGACGGGCTCGGCGGGTCGACGCCGCTGCGCGCCGCGTCCCCGGTGACGGTCGTGGGGTGGCCGGGGCTGCGGGTGCCGGTCGGGATCCAGGGCGACCCGCCGCACCAGGGCGCCGCCGGCGAGCGGGTCGGCCAGGTGACGGCGGGCGCCGCGCGGGTGCCGCTGGTGCTGGGGTCGTCGCTGGACGAGCCGTCGTACCTGAAGCGCCTGATCCGGGTGAACTAGCCGGCGTAGAGGGCGGACAGGAACCGGACGAGGAGGGCCTCGCGGGTGGCGGGCGGCAGGCCGTTCAGCACGGTGTTGACGACCGCCATCTCCGGGCCGCCGCCGTCGAGGTCGACGCCGACGGCGGCGAGCAGGCCGGTGAAGCCCGCGTCGTCGAGGGAGCCGAGGTCGAGCCCGGCGAGGGCGTCCAGCAGGTCGGCCGGGACGTCGGGCGGACCGGCCGCGCGGGCGGCCTTGGCGGCGTCGGCGAGCGCGGACAGCAGCGCGTCGACGTCGCTGACGCCGGTGAGGGTGAAGTGCAGGTTCGGCGGGATGCCCTGGTAGGCGAGCTGCGGCTGGAAGAACCAGCCGCGGGCGCGGGCCTCGTCGGCGATGGTGAAGACGTCGAGGGCGGGGTCGTCGGAGGCGACGGCGACGAGCGGGACGGCCGGGTCGCCGAGCACGCGCAGCCCCGGGATCCCGGCGACGCCCGCGATGAACCGTTCGGCGGTGTCCATGGCGGTCGCGGCGAGGTCGCGGTAGCCCTGCGCGCCGACCGCGTTCAGCGTGGCCCACGCGGCGCCGAGGGGGCCGGCGCTCTTGCTGCTCTGGACGCCGGCGTTGATGACGGTGTAGCCGGGCCATTCGGCGGACGCGAAGTAGGCGGCGCGGCGGACGGCCTCGTCCTTGAACAGCACGACGGACGCGCCCTTCGGCGCGTACCCGTACTTGTGCAGGTCGCAGGAGATGGACGTGACGCCGGGGACGGACAGGTCGAACGGCGGGACGGGGCGTCCGAGGTCGCGGAGCCACGGCAGCACCCAGCCGCCGACGCAGGCGTCCACGTGGCACGGCACCCCCGCGGCCGCGGCGATGCCGGCGATCTCCTCGACCGGGTCCATGACGCCCTGCGGGTAGGACGGCGCGGACGCGACGACCAGCACGGTGTCGGGCGTGATGGCGGCGGCGACGGCGGACGGGTCGGCGCGGAAGCCGGCGTCCACCGGGATGTGGTCGACGTCGAGGCCGAGGTAGTGCGCGGCCTTGTGGAACGCGGGATGCGCGGTGGTCGGCAGGACGATCCGGGGGCGGCCGGCGACGGGCCGGGCGTCGCGGGCGCCCTTCACCGCGAGCATGATCGACTCGGTGCCGCCGCTGGTGAAGATGCCGGTGCCGCCGCCGAGCTCGTCCGCCACGGCGGACACGATCCGGCGCTCCAGCGCGACGATGCTGGGGAACGCGGTCGGGTCGAGGCAGTTGACCTCCAGCATCTCCTGGAAGGCGGTGGCGGCGAGGTCGTGCACGGCCTCGCGTCCGGTGTCGTAGACGTAGGCGGTGACGTGGCCGCCGCGCACGGGCAGGTCGGCCTCGCGGAGCCGGGCGAGCTCGGCGAGCAGGTCGGCGGCCGGACGGCCGTGCTCCGGCAGGACGCGATCAGACGGCATGGGGCTGCGCTTCCTCGGTCGGTCGGTGGGCGGCGGCGAGCCGGCGGTAGGCCAGCAGGAGGGGGACGGCCAGCAGGAACAGCAGGGCCGGGACGAGGGAGAAGCCGGCGGTCAGCCCGGTGAGGGCGGTCCCGGTCTGGTGGACGGGCTCGTCGAGGTCGGACGAGCGGAACGACGACACCGCCAGCACCAGCGCGAACACGCCGGGGCCGAGGGCGAGCGCGCCGGTCTCGGCGGCCGTCCACAGGCCGGTGAACGCGCCGGCCTGGGCCTGCCCGGTGCGTCCCTTGTCGGCGTGGACGGTCTCGGGCAGCAGCGACAGCGGGAACAGCTGGACGGCGGCGTAGCAGACGCCGGTCAGCGCGGCGAGGAGCAGCACGCCGGGCCGCGACCCGGCGGAGATCGCCGGGTAGGACGCGAAGCCGGTGACGGAGAACATCGCGAGCGCCGTGACGTAGCAGGGGACGATCCCGTACCGGGCGGACATCTTCCGCCACAGCGGGACGGCGAACGCGCTCGGCCCGACCATGCAGACGAACATCGCGGAGGTGAGCCCGTAGTCGTCCAGCCGGTAGGTCGCGACGTAGGGGGCGCCCGCCAGCATGATCGCGACGGCGAGGGTGTGCGCGACGTAGCCGCCGAGCAGCGCGAAGAACGGGCGGTTGCCGCGCGCGGCGCGCAGCGCGGCGGCGAGGCCGAGCGGGCGCGGGCCCGGGGTGGACGGGATCCACCGGTTGGCCAGCGCGCTGGTGATCATCGCGGCGCCCATCACGGTCCCGATCACGGCGCCCATCAGGGCGTATCCGCCGCGCCCTCCCCCGGCGGAGTCCGACAGGGCGGGCGCGACGCCGCCGGCGACGAGGATGCCGACGGTCAGGCACACGACGCGCCACGCCATCGCCCGGCCGCGCTCGGACGGCAGGTCGGAGATCTCGGCGGGCAGCGCCACGTACGGCACCTGGAAGCACGCGAACGCGCTCGCGGCCAGCAGGAACATCACCGCGGCCCAGCCGGCGCCGAAGCCGGGCGAGTCCACCGGGACGGCGAACATGGCGGCGAACAGGAACGGCAGCGTCGCGCCGCCGATCAGCAGCAGCCGGGTGCGGCGGCCCGTCCGGACGGCCTCGCGGTCGCTGGCGGCGCCGACGACCGGGTTCAGCAGCACGTCCCACGCCTTCGGGACGACCAGGACCGCGCCGGCGATCGCGGCCGACACGCCGAGGACGTCGGTCAGGTAGTAGAGCAGGAGCAGGCCGGGGACGGCGGAGAACACGCCGGTTCCGACCGATCCGACGCCGTAGCCGAGGAGCCGCCGGCGCGGCAGCGCCGCGGTCGCGGCGGGGGCCGTCACAGCGCCGCCCGGGCGTCGAGGTTCAGCCCCGCGAGGACGAGCCGGTGCAGGTTGGCGCGGAACCGGGCGAGCGCGGCGGGGTCGTCCATGCGGTGCCGGAGGCCGTCGCCGCGCAGGACGCCGCCGCGGCCGAACCCGTGGGTGCACCAGACGACGGTCCAGGCGACGTACTCGACGTCGGCGTCCTCGCCGACGGCGTCGCCGACCGCGCGGACGACCGCGTCCATCAGCGGTTTGACGTATCGCTGCTCGATGTCCGCGATGTCGGAGGCGTCCGACAGCCAGCGGTGCATCCACAGGGCGGTGATCTCCGGGTGGGCGGCGCAGAAGTCGATGTAGCGGTCGACGAGGGCGAGGATCCCGGCCGCGTCGGGGGTGAGGCCGACGAGGGCCTCCTCCAGGGCGGCGCGTTCGGCCTGGTGGGCGCGTTCCATCACGGCGAGGTAGAGGTCGCGCTTGCCGCCGGTGTGGTAGGCGACGGTGGCGATGTTGAGCCCGGCAGCCTCGGCGATCAGGCGGGTGGACGTGCCGTCGTAGCCGTGTTCGGCGAACAGCCGGGTCGCGACGTCGAGAATGCGCTCCCGGCCGGAGTCGCTGGTCATGGGCAGCACCGTAGGGGCCCGCCCGGGACTCGGTCAATCGCTTGATGGAAACCGTGACCACGAGATCATCCGAGGGTGCGGCGCGGGCCGATGGCCTGGCGGCTCGGCGGTGCTATCCGGCGGTGCTATTCGGCGGGGGCGGTGTCCTGGTCGCGGCGGCGCGGGCCGTCCAGCGGGATCACGTCCGCGCCCTGCCGTCCCTCCTGCGGGCCCGAGAGCCAGACGGTCAGCACCATCTCCATCTCCAGCCGCGTCTCCGGGTCGTACAGCCGCTCCCCGAACAGCTCCTCCAGCTGGTGCAGCCGGTACCGGACGGTCTGCGGGTGGACGTGCAGCCGGCTCGCGACCTCGGTGGCGTTGAACCCGTTCTGCAGGCAGGACAGCAGCGTCCGCATGAGCCGCTCGCGGTGCCGGGGCCGGACGGTCTTCAGCGGCGCGAGCCGCAGGTCCGCGACGGCGCGCACCAGCTCCTCGTCCTTGAACACCACCAGCGCCGGCATGTGGTCGGCGCAGCGGATCAGCCGGTCGGACGCCAGGATGCCGCGGCGGGCGAGCGGCAGCGCCTCGCGGGCCCAGCGCAGCGACTTGGCGGCGTCCTCGGTGCGGACGGTCGGGCCGAGCGCGGCGACCCAGTTGCGCAGCGCCGACTCCAGCATCCGGCCGCGCCCGGGGCCCTCCGGGTCCGGGACGAGCAGGCACGGCTCGCGCCGGTTGACGTCGGCGAGGACGTCCGGCGGCAGCGACGGGTGCGAGAACGGCTGCTGCCCCCGCTCGTACAGCACGACCGCCGCGACCGTCCGGGGCACGCGCCACTGCGCGAGGCGGGCGAGGTCGGCGACGGCCTGCGGCGCGGCGGGCGGCTCGGCGAGCAGCATGTCGAGCAGCCGGCGGCGGCGGTGCTCCAGCTCGCCGGCCTCCTGCTCGCGGGCCTTGGTGTACCCCTCGGTGGCGGCGCGGGCGATCTCGTCGAGGAACGCGAAGATCGCCTCGGCGATGCTGGCGAGGGTGCGGCGGGAGATGTTGTACCGCTCGGACTCCGCCGCGAGCCGCCGCCACGCGACGCGGGCGCCGAGCCGCAGCGAGGTCTGCAGGATGTCGAGGTTGCGGCCCTCGCGGGCCTCCGCCCAGCCGATCTCCCGGTACACGGCGGCGACCGCCTCCCAGGAGCTCTCCGGGTCCATGATCAGGTCGACGAACTGCCGCAGCGCGCCCTCCACGGCGAGCCGGACGAGCCGCGCGTACTCCTCGTCCTGCGGCCGCGAGTACTCCGGGATCCCGGCGAGGATCTCCTCGATCATCTCCTCGGCGAGGGCCTCCAGGTGCGGCCGGAACATCTCCGACAGCTCGCTGGGCACCCCCGCCCACGGCTTCAGCGGCGAGCGGCCGTCCCCGCTCCGGGCGGACGCCCCGCCGGGACCGCCGGTCCCCCCGGTCCCCCCGGCCGCCCCGGCCGCCCCGGACCCGCCGGCGAAAGCATCCAGGCTCGTCGTCACCTTCGCACCTCCCGCCCCCGATGGGTCCTTCCGGAAGTTACCGAGCCGGCGGGCGGCGGGCTTCGCGATCGGGCACGCATTGCGGGCGGGCGCTTGTAAGCCGACTGACAAACCGTTCATCGAAAACCTAGGCCCGGCGGCCGCCCGGTCCGGCGAGCAGGGCGGCGGCGCCGAGGCCGAGGTAGATGAGGCCGGTGGCGTACCGCTGCCGGCGGCGGAACCCGGGGCGGGCCCGCAGCCAGCCGCCGAGGACCCCGGCGGCGACCGCGTAGACCAGGTCGGCGGTCAGCCCGATCAGCGCGGTGGCCAGGCCCATCACCACGATCTGCAGCGGGACGGCGCCGGCGCGCTGGTCGACGAACTGCGGCAGGAACGCCAGGAAGAACAGCACGACCTTCGGGTTCAGCACGTTCACCAGGACGCCGTCGAGGTAGACGCGGCGCAGCGGCCGAGGTTCGAGGAGCGGCGTGTCCTGTCCGCCGCGGGCGCGGAGCGTCCGCCAGGCGAGGAAGACCAGGTAGGCGGCGCCCGCGTAGCGCAGGAGCCCGAACGCGGTGGCGGACGCGGCGACGAGGGCGGACAGCCCGGCCGCGGCGGCGGCGATGTGCACCAGCGTCCCGGACTCGACGCCGAGCGCGGACGCGACGCCCGCGCGCCGCCCCTCCCCGATGCTGCGCGCGGTGATGTACAGGTGGTTGGGCCCGGGGATCGCCACGAGGACGAGCGCGGTGAGCAGGAAGAGCGGTGGGTTCGTCACCCGTCGAACGCTACGAGCCCGATGGTCCGCACCGAAGGGCCAATCAGGCACACGAAACATGGACCAATATGCCGTCACCCAAGTCGAGCCGACGCCGCGGCCAGGCGGCCGCCGGGGTCAGGCCGTCACAGCGGGCAGGCCGTCACAGCGGGCAGGCGGGCGCGGTGGTCAGGCGGGCGCGGTGGTCAGGCGGTCGGGGCGCTCGCCAGCGCCCCGGCCAGCACCAGCCGCCCGGAGGTGCGGACCATGTCCCGGATCTCCTCGGTGGGACGGCGCAGCGACGCCAGGCTGACCAGGGCGGCGAGCAGGATGTGGCCGAGCACGACCTCCACCTCGTCGCGCGCGGGCACCGGCTCGCCGATCGCCGCCGACAGCCGGTCGCGGACGAACAGGAACAGCACCGTGCGGGCGTCGTCCACGCTGGAGTCGTCCGAGGTCACGGCCTGGATGATGGCCGAGGTGAGGGTCCGCTCCTGGGCCGCCACCTCGACGATCCGCTCCAGCAGCGCGGTGAGCCGCTCGACCGGCGTCTCGCCGACCGCGAGCGCGTCGATGTCGCCGGTGATGCGGTGCGCCCAGGTCGCGGCGACCTCGGTGAGCAGGTGGTCCTTGGTGGCGAAGTAGCGGTAGACGGTCGCGCGGGCCACCCCGGCGCGGTCCGCCACGTCGTGCATGGTGACGGCCGGGTAGCCGCCCTCGCGCGCCAGGTCGCGCGCGGCGTCGATCAGCCGCTCGCGCCGGGCCTGCTGATCCTTGGTCAGCGTCCGCGTGACGGTGAACCGCACATCGCCGCTCAAAACGCCTCCTCGCTGTGACCGTCCCCCATTCTCCCGCACCTTCGGCCTTTTCGCTCCGCCGGGGGCGGGACCGGCGGACCGGTGCGGCCGGTCCCGGATGGTGCACCTACCGCTTGCTTGGCGGTGACGTTAGTTCAGACGGCAGTCTCACGCCAGGGATCCGCCGCGATCGCCATCCCGTCTCCCTCGGCTTCCCCTCCCGCACCGGCACCCGCACCCGTGCCCCGCACCGCCGCACCCGCGACCGCCTACCCCTGGACGCCGGAGCGGCAAGCCCCGCCCAATGGCCGAGTCCGGCCGCCTGCCCCTTCGGCCCGCCACCCCTGACCCGGCGCGCTCTGGTGCGGGTGCTCTGGTGCGGCCGGGCAGGCAGGTGACCGGGCAGGGAGGTGACCGGGCGGGGAGGTGACCGGGCGGGGAGGTGACCGGGCGGGGAGGTGGCCGGGCGGGCGGGCCTCAGGAGGCGGTGGTGGCGTTCGCGGTGAACTCCTCGACCAACTCCAGCAGCGCGCCGGGCGCCTCGATCTGCGGGAGGTGCCCGGCCTTCGGCAGGACATGGAAACGAGCGCCGGGAATGGCCGCGGCGTATTCCCTGCCGTATTCCGGTGTCATCATCCGATCGGCCTCTCCCCATACCACCAAGGTGGGGACGGTGATGTCGGCGAGCCGTTCCCGGAGGCTCGGGTCGGCCATTGCCGTGCCGCCGTAGACACGCAGTGCATCGCGATTCCCGGCCCCGATGCGCTTCTGCTCGCCGGTCATCGCGGAAAGGTCGATGCGGTGCGCGTCCGGATCGGCGTAGCTGAGGTCGGCGACCTCGTCCAGCGTCAGCGAGAAGAAGTCGGCCACGGGGTGCTCGGCGCTGTCCAGGCCGGCGGCGTCGAGGAGCACGAGGGCCGCCAGGCGCTCCCCCGCGACGAGGGCCAGCTCCGCCGCGACCCAGCCGCCGATGGAGCTGCCGATGACGGTCACGCGCCGGAGATCCAGCTCGTCGAGCAGGCGCCCGTACACCTCGGCGAGCGTGCGGATCGAGTCGAGGCCCTCGGGGCGCGGCGTGCCGCCGAAGCCCGGATGGACGGGGACGAGGGTGCGGCGGGACCGTTCGGCCAGCAGCCCGGCGAAACCGGCGACGGACTGGTCCCCGGCGCCGCCGTGCAGCAGCAGGACGGGGTCGCCTTCCCCGTTCCGTTTCACGGTCACCGGGACGTCACCGAATGGCATGGACACCGTGTGCGTGGTCATCTGGCTCCTAATCCGCGTATGCCGTGGCGGGCTCGGTGGCGTACCGCTTCATGACCTCGACGGTCGCCTCCGGCGTGAATTCCGTGCCCGACGCGATCATCTCCTTCAGGTCGCGGAAATACTGCACGTAGAGGTCGGGCGTGAAGGTGTTCAGCAGCACCAGCGGTTCGTCGCCGGGATTGGCGAACGTGTGCGGGGCGCCCGGCGGGATCATCGCCAGCGTGCCCGCGGGGACGTCGTGGACCGTGTCGCCGACCGTGAACCGCGCCGTGCCCGAGACGACGTAGAAGCCCTCGTCATGGCGGGCGTGGCGGTGCTGGGGCGGCCCCTCGGTGTGCGGCGCGACGGTGATCTCGCCGATGCCCAGCCGGTGGCCGGTGGTGCCGCCGTCCTCCAGGATCCGCATGGTGGTCGGCCCCAGCCGGACGGTCTCGCCTTCGTCCGGCCGGACGATCGCGACCCTGGTCATGGCATCGCCCCTTCGTGAGAGTGAACTATCACGAAGATAGGACGCTTTCACGGCTTCGTGCAAGTACACTCTCACGAAGAGAGTCGACTTTCGGGAGGGAACCGGACGATGGAGACCGCCACCGGGCGCGCGAACCAGAAGGCCCGCACGCGCAGGGCGATCGTCGACGCCTGCCGCGACCTCGCCCGGTCCGGCGCCGAGGTGACGATGCCGCAGGTGGCGAAGGCGGCCCTCGTCTCCGAGGCCACCGCCTACCGCTACTTCCCCGACCTGGTCTCGCTGCTCCAGGAGGCCCTGGAGGCCGTGTGGCCGGGCCCGGACGAGGTGCTCGCGCCCGTCGCCGCGTCCACCGACCCGGCCGAACGCGTCGCCTTCGCCACCGAGCGGCTGCTCCGCCACGTCCTCGCCCACCAGGGCGCGGTCCGGGCGATGATCTCCCACACGATCGCCGCGCCGGCCCGCGCGGGCGCCCGGCCCGGCCTGCGCTTCCCCCTGATCGAGCACGCGCTGGCCCCGTTCCAGGGGCCGTCCCCCGAGGCGATGACCCGGCTCAAGCGTTCCCTCGCCCTGGCCTGCGGCGCCGAGGCGCTGTTCGTCCTCACCGACCTGTACGGTCTCTCCCCCGACGACGCGATCGGCGTCGCCGTCGATACCGCGAGGACCCTGACCGAGGCCGCGTTCGCGCGCGGCCCCGTCAGCGGAGGCGGGAGTTGAGCCGGGCGGCCTGGCGCGTCAGGTGGGCGCGCTCGGCGAGGTTCGGCGCCTTCTCCGCCGCCTCGGCGTACAGCCGCGCCGCCGTCACCGGGTCGCCGTCGCGCTCGTGGAGGTAGGCCGCCACCGCGGCGTGGCGCGGCACCGAGGCGTCCACCTCCGCGAGCGCCGCGAGCCCGGCGCGCGGCCCGTCGGCCTCGCCGACGGCCACGGCGCGGTTGAGCCGCACGACCGGGCTGTCGGTGAGCCGCGCGAGCTCGTCGTACCACTCGACGATCTGCACCCAGTCGGTCTCCTCGGCGGTGGGCGCGTCGGCGTGCAGCGCCGCGATCGCGGCCCGGGCCTGGAACTCGCCGAGCCGGTCGCGGGCGAGCGCCGCCTGCAGGATCTCGACGCCCTCGGCGATCGCGGCGGTGTCCCACCGGCCGCGGTCCTGCTCGGCGAGCGGCACCAGGCCCCCGCCGGGCGCGGTCCGGGCGGCGCGGCGGGCGTGGTGCAGCAGCATCAGCGCGAGCAGCCCCGCCACCTCCGGATGGTCGATCACGGCCGCGAGCCGCCGGGTGAGCCGGATCGCCTCGGCGGCGAGGTCGACGTCCCCGGAGTAGCCCTCGTTGAAGACCAGGTACAGGACGCGCAGCACGGTGGCGACGTCGCCGGGCCGGTCGAACCGCACGCCGGACACGGTGCGCTTGGCGCGGCTGATGCGCTGCGCCATGGTCGCCTCGGGCACCAGGTAGGCCGCGGCGATCTGCCGGGTGGTGAGCCCGCCGACGGCGCGCAGCGTGAGCGCGACCGCGGACGCGGGCGTCAGCGACGGGTGGGCGCACAGGAAGTAGAGCCGCAGCGTGTCGTCCACCGCGGGCGCGGGACCGGGCGCCGGCTCCTCGTCCAGGAGCTCCTCGCGCCGGCGGCGGGCGGCGTCGGACCGGGCGGCGTCGAGGAACTTGCGCCAGGCGGCGGTGACCAGCCAGCCCTTCGGGTCCCGCGGCGGGTCCGCCGGCCAGACGCGGAGCGCCTCGACCAGCGCGTCCTGGACGGCGTCCTCGGCCGCCGCGAAGTCGGCTCCGCGGCGGACGAGGACGCCGAGCACGCCCGGGATGAGGCTCCGGAGCAGGACCTCGTCCACGCGGGCCGTCACTCCGTGATGGTCGGCGGCGTGCCGAGGAACGGGCGCACCTCGAGCCATTCGTGGATCGGCCTGCCGCCCGCGCCGGGAGCCGCCGACAGCTCCGCGGCCAGTTCGAGGGCGCGCTCGTAGCCGTCGACGTCGATCACGTACCAGCCGGCGATCAGGTCCTTGGTCTCGGCGAACGGGCCGTCGGTGACGGGCGGGCGCCCCTCGCCGTCGTAGCGGACGAACGTGCCCTCCGACGACAGCGCCTGGACGTCGACGAGCTCGCCCGTCTCCTCCAGCCGGGCCCCGAAGTCCTCCATGTACTTCACGTGCGCCGTGACCTCCTCGGGCGTCCACCGGTCCATCGGCACGTCGTTGACCGCGGCCGGGGCGCCCCGGTAGTGCTTGAGCAGCAGGTACTTGGCCATTGGTGTTCTCCTCGTCGCCGGCGCGACCCATTCTGGCCGCGTTCGCACCGGGGACGGAGCCGGACGCCGGTTCTCGACATCCCGGCTCGAATTTTTTTCCGGCGCGGCCCGGGGCCGCCGCCTCCGGGGTAGAACGGGACGGTGAGCGGTGAAGAGCGGGCGGCCGGGCCGATGCCCGTGCGGGTGAGCTGGGACCGCGACGACCGGCACCGGCGGCTCCGCGCGGTGGCGGTCGCGGGGCTGGTGGCGGGGGCGCTGATGGCCGTGTTCGGGCTGCCGCCGATCGCCGTCCACAGCCCGCTCCGGCTGGTCGGCATGGTGTGCCCGCTGTGCGGCGGGACGCGGGCGGTGCAGGCGCTGATGCGCGGGGACGTCGCCACCGCGTGGCATTACAACCCGCTCGCGTTCGCGGTGGTGCCGGGGGCGCTGCTGGTCCTGGTCAGGTGGGGTGCTGGACTGGCCACCGGCCGCTGGGTGAACGTGCGCGTGCTCCGTCCGGCCGCCGTCTGGGTCATGGCCGCGGCGGCCGTCGCCGTGCTGTGGGCGAACCAGGCGTCGCACGCGGCGATGCTCCGCCACGGCGACGGGAGCCTCCGGCACCAGGTGATGGGCATGGGCCTGGGGATGGTGGTCGTGGCGGCCGCCGCCGCGGTCCAGATGCTCGTCGTGCTGCCGCTCGTGCGCCGGGTCCGCCGGAGCGGGGCGGAGCGGCCCGGCGGGTGACGCCGCCGGCCGCCCGGCGCGCGGAGCCGGGGGCCGGGCGGGCGGGTCACGCTTCGCAGATGCGGACGAGCTCGTTGGCCGCCCAGCGGATGGACGGGTGGTCGTCGTCGAGCAGGTGCCGCAGGGACGGGACCGCCGCCTTGACCGCCTCCCGCTCGTCGCCGGGGCCGTCCGCGATGTCGGCGATGAGGAGCAGAAGGGTGTTGCGGGCCCGGTTGCCGGGCACCAGCATCCGCTCCACCAGGAACGGGACGGCGGGCGCGGCCGCGGCGTTCGGCCCGCGCCGGTCGACCAGGAGTTCGTAGAGGCGTTTGACCGCGGCCTGCGCCGCGTCCTCGTCGTCGGAGGCGAGCGTGCCGAGCAGGCCGGGCACCTCCACGGCCGGGCCGTGGTTGGACCAGAGGTCCTTCCAGGCGATCCGGTCGATCCGCGAACGGAAGTCCCGGTCCGGCCAGAGGCGGTCCAGGTCGAGGCGGAGCGCGGCCGACCCCCCGGTGGCGGTCACGTGCAGGACGCCCTCGGGCCGCAGGCCGAGGGCCTCGATGCCGGTGCCGATGCGCAGGTCCGCGACGGACCGGGTGGCCAGGTCCCAGATCCGGACGAGCCCGTCGGCCCAGGCGGCGGCGACGGCGGCGCCGGTCTCCAGGGTCGCGCCGGCCAGCGCGGTCACCGGCGCGTCGCGGTGCGCGAAGGCCCGGGAGAACACCCCGACGCCCGGCTTCCAGCGGCGCAGGACGCCGTTCGCGTCGCCGCTGACGACGGTGAGCTCATCGGCGTCGCGGACGCAGGTGACGGCGGTGACCGGCGCGCGGTGCAGCTTCTCGGCGCCGATCTCGGCGCCGGCGGCGTCCCACACGTGGACGTGGCCGGCGGAGGTGCCGGCGGCGGCCGCCGTCCGGTCGCGGTCGGTGCCGGCGGACGTGCGGTCCGGCAGGTCGCGGAGCGCGGCGACGTCGGGGAGGGCGGGGACGGCGGAGGCGGCCGGGGCGGCGGCGGCCGTCCAGCGCTCGTCGTCACCGGCGAACGACGCGGGACCGAGGTCCTCGGTCGGCGGCGGCACCTCGGCGGGCGCGGCGATGTCGTCGTCGGACCAGGTCAGCCCGAGCGTGTCCAGCACGTCGACGAGGGCTCGGCGGGTCCGGGCGTGGACGACGATCGCGAAGTCGGCGCCGGGCCCGCGGCCGTGCCGGATGATCGCGTCCGGCGCCCCGTACGACAGCGCGTCGGTGCCCATCTCCTGCCAGGGCAGCAGGCCCATGTCGCGGTAGTGCTCCCGCAGCCGCGCCACGATCCCGGGGTCGCCGTCGACGGTCTCGCGCGGCACCCGGATGCTCCAGCCGAAGTGCGAGGGCAGCCGTTCGAGCGCCAGTTGCAGGAAGAACTCGGAGACGGAGCGGCTCTGCGTCGTCCAGCCGCCGGCGGTGTTGACCACGACCTTCGGGTCGTCCTGGGCGGCCTCGGAGGCCAGGTATCCCCACTGGTTGACCCACTGGTACTCGGCCATGATGACGCGGACGGCGTCGCCCGGCGGGTCGTCGACGGAGTCGGGGGCGGACGGCGGCCACTGCGGGTGGGTCCAGTAGAGGCGCGGCCGCATGGCGAAGGAGTTGAACGGCGAGTCCCACCATTCCAGGAGCGCGGCGGGAACCGGTTCGTCCGGCTCGTATCCGGGGGCCTCGTCCTCCCGGCTCGCCAGCGGGTCGCCGCCGGGGTCCCGGTACCCCCATTCGCGCTGCACCTCGTCGAGCAGCGCCCAGCGCGGCCGGTCCGCGGCGAGCCGTTCCGCGAACCGCCCATAATCGATGATCTTGGTCATGCGCCGCCAGCATAGGGCCTTGCGCGGGCGCGGGCGCACCGCTCGTCCGGTCCCCTCCAGCGGAAGGGTCGGGGACCGGACGAGCCCCGGGCGGGCGGGTCGGTGCGCCGCCGCGGCGGCCGCGCGGGGCCACCGGGGAGGCGCGGCTCAGGCGACGTCGAGCTCCCGGCGCCGCTCGGCCCACTGCAGGGAGTGCCGGATGGCGTCCTCGATCGTGTACTCGGGCTTCCAGCGCAGCAGGTCCCACGCCTTGTCGGGCCGGACGAACGCGCCGACGACGTCGCCGGGCCGCGCCGGGGCCTCCTCCGCGACGAACGCGTCCCCGACGACCTCGCGGAACGCCTCGACCAGCTCCCGGACGGTGGTGCCGTCGCCGGTGCCGAGGTTGACCACCTCGTAGCCGGAGCCCTCCCCGGCCGGCCGCAGCGGCGGGACGATCGAGTCGAACCGGTCCGCCGCCTCGCAGAACGCGCGGGCGATGTCCCAGACGTGGATGTAGTCGCGGATCGCGGTGCCGTCGCGGGTGTCCCAGTCCACCCCGGTGATCTTGAACGGGACGCCCAGCTCGTACGACTCGATCATCTTGCCGAGCGCGTGCGTCGGCTTGCTGTTCTGCAGGCCGGTGCGCAGCTGCGGGTCGGCGCCGATCGGGTTGAGGTAGCGCAACGAGACGACCCGCAGCGACGTGGCGCGGCAGACGTCCTCCAGCATCAGCTCGGCCATCATCTTCGAGCGGGTGTAGGGGTTCTGCGGCTCCAGCGCCGAGGTCTCCGTCACCGACAGGTCGGCCTCCGGCCGGTACATGCCCGCGGTCGACGCGAAGATCATCCGGTCGCAGCCGTTGCGGACGAGGTGCTCGGCGAAGTCGCGGGTGCGGCCCAGGTTGACGCGGTAGTAGCGGAGCGGGTCCGCCATCGAGTCGGGCACCACGATCAGCGCCGCGCAGTGCACGGCGACGGTGATGTCCGGATGCTCCCGGAAGATCGTGTCGACCAGCTCCCCGTCGCCGATGTCGCCCTGGTAGAAGATCTTCCCGTCGGTGAACTCCTGCCGGCCGGTGATGAGGCTGTCGAGCACCACCGGCGTGACCCCGCGTTCGGCGAACGCGGACGCGATCGTGCTGCCGATGAACCCGGCTCCCCCTGTGATCAGGACTTTCATAGTGGCATCCCCTGAGCCAGTGCGTCCCTGCTCGGTCACGCACAGGATCAGCAGGCGGCCCCGGATGGTCAACGGCGCGCCCTCCAGGTTGACCGGCACCGGACGGCGGTGAACCGGCACCCGGTACGGGGCGTCCGCGCACGGTTCCTCCCGCGCGCACCCGCCACCTGCGAAGATCCCCGGGCGGGCGCGCGAGCCGGGTTCCGTGCCCGGTGCCCGGGGCGCCGCGGCATGTCCGAAACGACTACAGCGTTTGCAGGATCCGCATCGCCGCCGCACCGGTCATCGTCGGTGGATGCAACCGATCCGGGTCCTGATCGTGGACGACCACGCGCTGTTCGCCGAGGCGCTCGCCGCCCGGCTGGGCCGCGAACCCGATCTGGTGATCCTGCCGATCGCCGCGGACGTCCGGCGCGCGCTGGCGCTCGCCGGCACCGAGCGGCCGCAGGTGATCGTGCTGGACATGACGCTGGGCGCCGAGAGCGGCCTGGACGTCCTGGACCGCGTCCGCGAGGACCACCCCGACGTGCGGGTGGTGGTGCTGACGGCGATGAGCGACCTGGACACGCTGGTGCAGGCGGTGCGGCGCGGCGCGGTCGGCTGGCTGTCGAAGACCGAGGGCGCCGACCTGGTCGCGCGGGTGATCCGGTCGGCGGCGCGGCAGGGCGGCTGGATCCCGCCGGAGGTGCTGGGCGAGGTGCTGCGCCGGCTCGTCGCGGGCGACGCGCGGGACGGCGGCGGCGCCCGGCTGCTGGCCGAGCTGACGCCGCGCGAGCGCGAGGTGCTGCAGTGCATGGTCGACGGCCTCGGCCGCGCGGAGATCGCCGAGCGGCTGGGGCTGTCGGCCAACACCGTCCGCACCCACACGCAGAACCTGCTGGCGAAGCTCGACCTGCACTCGGCGCTGGAGGCGATCACGCTCGCGATGCGCGCCGGGATGCGCCCGGGCTCCGGCGAGGGCTGAACCCCCGCCGGGCCGCGCCGCCGCCGAGCCGCGCCGGGCCGAGCCGCGCCGAGCGGGGCCTGATGCAAACGGCGTAGTGGGGGGTCGTCGTTTGGGCGATTCGGGCGGCATCGGGCCTTCCTACGCTCGGCCCTACGAAGCCGCACGCCGGAGGGGAGACCCGTGGAGATCGATGAGGTCGCGGCGCGCGTCGCCCGCAGCTACTGGGCGCTCCTGCTGGTCATGACGGTCGCCCCGCTGGTGCTGGTGGGCGGCGTGATGAGCCGGCAGGACCCGCCCGCGGTCGCGAAGACGCGCCTGCAGGCCACCGCGAAGGCGGCGGACGCGGCGGCCGGGGACGCGGGCGTCAGCACCGAGGTCAGCCAGGTGAAGGCGTTCGCGACCAGCGACAACCTGCTCGCCGGGGTGCTGGGGCAGCTGCACCTGCACCGGTCCACCACCAAGCTCGCCAAGGACATCGGGGTCGCCGGGCTCGGCACCTCCACGGTCGTCGAGCTGTCGGTGAAGGACAAGGACCCGCAGGCCGCGCGGAAGCTGACCGACGCGATCGGCGCCGCCGTGGTGAAGGAGATCAACGACTCCAACCAGGGCGCGATCAACCGGCAGCTCGGCGACATCGACAAGCGGGTCCGGGACCTGGAGAAGAAGCTCGGGCCGCTGTCGCGGCGGGCCGGCGCGCAGCCCAACCCCGACATCGGCGCCGCGAACGAGCGGGAGCGGGTGCAGGCGGAGCTGACGGACCTGCGGTCGAACCGGTCGGACCTGCAGGCGCAGCTGCTGGCGGCGGGCAACGCCTCGGTGGTGCAGCCGGCGGTGCTGGCGCCGAAGAGCGACCCGGCGGTCATGATGGCGGTCGTCGCGGGCCTGGTCGGGCTGATCGCCGGGATCCTGATCGCGGTGCTGAACGAGATGGCCCGCCCCACGATCCCCGGGCAGCGGCGGGTCGCGCGGCGGCTCGGCGTCCCGCTGCTCGGCTGGGCCGACAAGGGCCCGGCGGAGCTCGCCGACCTCGGCCGGCGGGTCCGGCTCGCCGCCCGCAAGGAGGAGGTCGGGCAGGTCACCCTGGTCGGCGCGCCCGGCCCGCTGCCCGCCGACCTGGTGTCGTCGGTGGCGTCGGCGGTGTACGGGGACCGGACGAAGGTGGTCGGCGCCCGTCCCGTCCGGCAGCGTCCGGGCGAGGGCGACGGCGGCGGCACCGTGACCGGCGCCGCCGCGAAGCCGAAGGGCGGCCGGCCGGGGAAGGACGACGGGTCCGGCGACGAGCCGGGCGACGGCCCGTCGCTGAACAGCTCCGGGCCCGGCACGGGCAAGAGCACGTCGGTGGTCCGCGCCGGGGGCGGCACCGCCGTGATGACGAAGAAGTCCGGCGAGGCGGTCTCCCCGTCGGAGATCACCCAGCCCGTTCCGGTGCCGGCGCGCGCGGTCTGCCACGTGCACGCGTTCGAGGACATCGATCCGGGCTCGGACGACGAGGTCGGGGTGGTCGTGGTGGTCGGTCCGGTGACGCGGGTGTCGGGGCTGGAGACGGTCCGGGACCTGGTCGCCGCGTCCGGCTGGCCGCTCCTCGGCGTCATCGCCACGTCCCGCAAGATCAAGGGGTAGCAATGAGTTCAGCCGGTCAGTCCACCGTTCCGTTCACGATCCCGTCGGTGTCCGGCGAGGTGTCGGACGCCGTGGTGAAGGTGCTCGACTCGGGGTGGATCACCACGGGCCCGCAGACCGCCGCGTTCGAGCAGGAGTTCGCCGACTATCTGGGCGCCGCGCACGTCGTCGCGGTCGCCTCGTGCACGACCGCGCTGGAGCTGTGCCTGCGCGCGCTTGAGCTGCCGCCGGGGTCGGCGGTGCTGACGCCGAGCCTGACGTTCTGCGGCGCGATCAACGCGATCCTGCACGCGGGGCACCGGCCGGTGCTGGTCGACATCGACGAGGACACGCTGGTGCCGAGCGCCGAGACGGTCGCGGCCGCGGCGGCGCGGGTGACCCCGGCGGCGATGATCGTGCAGAACCAGGGCGGCTACCCGGTGGACGTGGCGGCGCTGACGGCGGCGGCCGGGCTGGACCGGACGCGGGTCATCGAGGACGCGGCGCACGGCCCCGGCGCGGCGCGCGGCGGGAAGCCCGTCGGGTCGGAGTCGTTCGCGGCGTGCTTCTCCTTCTACGCCACCAAGAACATGCCGATCGGCGAGGGCGGCGCCATCGCGACGAGCGACGAGGGGCTGCAGGAGAAGGTCCGCGCGATGCGGCTGCACGGGATGAGCAAGGACTCGTGGAAGCGGTACCTGCCGGGCGGCAGCTGGCGGTACGACGTGAAGCAGATCGGCCTCAAGGCGAACATGACGGACGTGCAGGCGTCGATCGGGCGGGCGCAGCTCGCCGCGCTGCCGGAATGGCAGCGGCGCCGGGCGGAGATCGTCGCCGCCTACGACGCGGCGTTCCGCGGCCTGCCCGGCCTGGCGCTGCCGCAGCGGAACCTCGACGGGATCCAGCACGCGTGGCATCTCTACCAGGTGCGGGTCCAGGACCGGGACGCGATCAGCGCGGAGCTGGAGGCGGCGGGCGTGTCGACGTCCGTCCACTTCATCCCCGCGAACCAGATGACGTCGTACCGGGACATCCTCGGCGCCGACGAGTGCGCGCGGGTGCCGGTGACGGACCGGGTCGGCGAGGAGCTGCTGTCGCTGCCGCTGTATCCGGGCCTCACGTCCGACGGACAGGACCGCGTCATCGCCGCACTCACCGAGGCGCTGCGGGCCCGGAGCTGACCGTGCGTTGGTTCCCGCCGCGCCTGGCCCGCAGGGACGTCCCGCCCCAGCCCGTCCCCCCGGTCAGCCCGCTCGCGCTGCTGATGGGGCGGGACGAGGTGGCGCTGGCCGGGCTGCGCGGCCGGCGCCTCGTCCGGGGCCGGCGCGTGCTGGTCACCGGCGCCTGCGGGACGGTCGGGTCGGCGCTGTGCCGGCAGGTCCGGCGGCTGGAGCCGGAGGCGCTGTGCCTGGTCGACAAGGACGCGGCCGGGCTCGCCCGGCTCGGCCGGGAGCTGGCCGCCGAGGCCGGCGGGGACGCCGGCGGGGTCCGGGTCACGCTCGCCGAGGCGGACGTGCGCGACGGCGCCCGCGTCGACCGGGTCGTCCGGGACGCCCGTCCCGACCTGCTGTTCCACACCGCCGGCCAGAACGAGCTGGCGAAGGTGGAGCAGGACCCGTGCCGGGGCGTCGCCGACAACGTCGTCGGCACCCGGCACGCGGTCGACAGCGCGGTCCGGCACGACGTCCAGCGGATGGTGTTCGTCTCCTCCGACAAGGCCGCCGAGCCGACCTCGGTGTTCGGCGCGACGATGCGGCTCGGGGAGCTGCTGCTGCAGACCGCGACGGGCGGCCCGACGTGCTTCGCGGCGGTCCGCGTCGGCAACGTCATCGGCGAGGCGGGGGCGCTGCTCAGCGTGCTCGCGCACCGCATCTCCTCCGGCGAGGTCGTGACGATCACGCATCCGGAGGTCGCGCGGCACTTCATGACGGTGGCCGAGGCGGCGGGGCTGCTGATCGAGGCGGCGGCGCTGGCGGAGGAGGCGGAGACGTTCGTGCTGGACATGGGCCGTCCCGTCCCGGTCGTCGAGCTGGTCCACCGGTACGCCGAGCAGCTGCGGCTGCCGGAGGTGACGATCCGGTTCAGCGGGCTCGGCCCCGGCGAGAAGCTCGCGGAGAAGGCGTTCGCCGACTCCGAGCGGCGGATCCGCACCGCGCATCCGAAGATCTGGGCGACCCGTCCGGCGCCGCCGCCCGCCGGGCTGCCGCAGCTGCTGGACGAGCTCGCGGCGGCGGCCGGCGCCGGCGACGACGGCCGGGTCCGGCTGCTGCTGCGCCGGCTGCTCCCGGAGTACCACCCGGTGCGGCGCCCGCTGCCGGCCGGCGACCCGCCGCCGCCC
Organism: Actinomadura sp. RB99; assembly: GCF_014706005.1. NCBI lineage: Bacteria > Bacillati > Actinomycetota > Actinomycetes > Streptosporangiales > Thermomonosporaceae > Actinomadura > Actinomadura sp. RB99. The sequence continues at coordinate 49,308 of NZ_JABMCA010000057.1, forward strand.
GGACCTTCTTGTCTCTGTGACGCGGGGTGCAGCCCCGATCCTCCCGGCCTGTGAGGTGCGCGTTGAGTACGACCAGGAAGCTCCGAGTCGCCACGGTGATCACCCGGTTCAACGGCGGCGCCGGCCAGGTGGCGCTGAACGGCGCGCTGGCGCTGCCGGCCGGGGAGTACGAGCGCGCGATCGTCACCGGCGGCGTCGGCATGGACAGCGTCGCCTCGAACGGGGAGGCGCGCGCGACGAGGGACACCGTCCTGTACGGGGACGAGGCGGTCGAGAACGCGGCGGCGGGCGACCTGACCCCCGCCGCGCACGCCGCCGGGATGGAGATCGTCCAGGTGGGGCCGCTGGTCCCGCAGATCTCGCCGCGCGACGACCTCGCCGCGCTGAAGACGCTGACGCGGGTGCTCGCCGAGGGGCGCTACGACGTCGTCCACACCCACAGCGCGAAGGGCGGCGTGATCGGCCGGGTCGCGGCGGCCCGCGCGGGCGTCCCTCGAATAGTCCACACCTGGCACGGGTTCCCATTCAACGAGTTCCAGTCGTGGGCGCGGCGCCGCGTCTACATCCGGCTCGAGCGGATCGCCGCGAAGCGCACCGACGCGTTCCTCGCGATCGGGTCGGAGACGGTGACGACGGCGCTGCGGCTCGGCCTCGCCACGCCGGAGCGGATCCGGCTGTCGTGGCCCGCGGTGGACGTCGACGCCTACGCGACCGCGGCGGGGTCCCGGGCGCAGGCGCGCCGCCGCCTCGACCTGCCGCTCGGGGTGAAGGTCGTCGGCGCGATCGGCCGGCTGACGTTCCAGAAGGGCCCGGAGATCTTCGCGAAGGCCCTCGCGCGGCTGCCCGACGACGTGTTCGGGCTGTGGGTCGGCGGCGGCCCGATGGCGGACGAGCTGGACGCGCTGACCGCGAAGCTCGGCATCGGGGAGCGGATGCGGTGGCTCGGGCACCGCGACGACGTCGCCGAGGTGCTGCCGGCGTTCGACCTGATGGCGATGCCGTCCCGGTGGGAGGGCCTGCCGTGCGTGCTGGTCGAGGCGATCGGCGCGGGGATCCCGCTGGTCGCGACGGCCGTCCCGTCCAACCAGGACCTGGTGCTGGCCGGGGAGACCGGGATGCTCGTCCCGCCGGAGGACCCCGAGCGGCTCGCCGGCGCGATCGGCGCGCTGCTGGACGACCCGGCCGCCGCCGCGCGGATGGCCGAGCGGGCCCGCGCCCGGATCGGCGACTGGTTCTCCCCCGCGCACCTCGGGACCGTCCTGGACGAGACCTACCGAGGAGGCTCCAAGCGCCCATGACCGTCCTGACCAAAGCGCCCCCCGACGCGCCGCCGGGCACCCCGCCGGACGCCGGAGCCTCCGCCGGGCCGGAGCTCCCGGCGCTCCGGCGGCGGTGGCCGCTGACGTCGGTCGCCCTGGTGCTCGGCATCGCGTCGCTGCCGATGCTGATGCCGGCGGGCCTGCCGCCGGGCCCCGGCAACACCGGGCTGCCGGACCTCGCGCTCATCGGTCTGGTCGCGGTGACGCTGCTGTGGGCGAGCGGCCGGGGGCTGCCGGTGCGCTGGCCGTTCCTCGTCCCCACCCTGATGACGATCATCGCCGGCGGGATCGCCGCGGTCGTCAACCAGGCCGGCACGCTCACCCTGGTCAAGGACCTGTTCGTGCTGATGTGGGCGGTGTGCATCGCCAACCTCGGCCGCGACCCGAAGGTACTGCGGCTCGCGCTGCGCGCGTTCGTGGCGATCGGCACGCTCTACGCGGTCATCGAGATCCTGGGGATGGTCCTCGGGATCGAGGCGATGTCCGGCAAGCAGCTCGACGGCGAGCGCGCGATGTTCACCTTCGGCGACGCGAACTACGCCTCCAACTGGTTCATCTGCGTCTTCTTCATCACCCGCGCGACCCGGTACCCGCGCAAGACCTGGCACCGCTGGGCGGTCTGCGCGATCCTGCTGACCGCCGAGGGGCTGACCGGCTCCAACGGCGGGCTCCTCGCGCTGTGCGTCGCGCTGCTGCTCGGCTACCTGTTCGGGCTCATCCGCGCGGGCAGGGCGCACCACGCGATCGCGGTCGGCTCGCTGGCGTTCTTCGTCGCGGGCGCGGGCGTCGCCGTCGTCACCACCGTCGACATCCAGCCCTACCTGGACCGGGCGAGCCAGATGTCGCCGGTGCTGCGCGACTCCATCGGGCGCACCACCGGGGAGAGCACCGAGTCCCGCAGCTCGGTGAACGCCGCGACCGTCCAGATGCTGGAGGAGCAGACGCACCCGTGGGGCATCGGCCCCAACCAGACCCGCCCGCAGATGCTCGCGCGGCAGTACGGGTACGTCCGCGAGGCGCACAACGACTACATCGCGGCCGTGCTGGAACGCGGGTTCCTCGGCGGGATCGCGCTCGTCACGCTGCTGTTCGTGCTGATCATGCGGTGCGTGCGGATCGCCCGGCGGGGCGCCCTCACCGCCGAGTACGCGGCGCTCGTCCCGCGCCCGGAGATGTTCGGCGCGCTCCTCGCCGTGTTCCTGGTCTCCGCGCTCTTCTACCAGACCCTGCACTACCGGCACGGCTGGGCCTTCTTCGGCCTGGTCGCCGCCCTCGACCTCTTCGGACGGCACGCCGCCCCGGGAGGGCGGCCCGCCGGAACCCCCGACGACCCGGACGGCCCCGCCGCGGAGGGAGCCCGATGACCGACATCCAGCAGCCGACGGCGGCCCTGACCGCCGACGCCGAGGCCGGTCGGCTCCGGCGGCGGCTCCTCGCGCTCGTCGCGGGGAACATGGCGGGACGGATCGGCGCGCTCGGCTCGCTCGGCATCGCCACAATCCTCGTCGCGCGGATCGGCGGGCCGAAGCTCGTCGGCGCGTTCACGCTCGTGCGGATCCTGCCGGGGCTGCTGTGCCAGCTGTCGAGCGCCGGGCTGCCCGGCGCCGCGCCCTACTTCCTGGCCCGCGACTCCTACGACCAGAGCCGGGTGCGGCCCACGCTGGCGTGGCTGACCGTCATCGGCGCGGTGCTCGGCGGGGTCGGCTGGCTCGCCCTCAGCCCCCTCGCCTACCTGGTGTTCTTCAAGTCGTTCGGGATCTGGATCACGCTCGCCGCGGCGGCCCCGTCGTTCACGCAGGGGTTCGTGTCGGTCGGCAAGGGCCTGCTGCAGGGCACCGACGACCAGCCCGGCGCGAGCCTCGCCATCGCCGTCGAGGAGTTCGTGTTCGTGCCGATCTACCTGGTGCTGCTCACCGGCTGGTACGGGCCGGGCGCGCTGATCGCCGGGCTGGTCCTCGCCGACGTCGCGGCCGCCGCGTGGATCGCGCGGCGGCTCGCGACCCGCGGGTTCTTCCGCGGCTGGGGGCGCGCCGACCCGCGCCTCGGCCGGACGATCGCCGGGTACGGGGTGCGCGGCTACGTCGGGCAGCTCATCGACCTGCTCCAGCTGCGGTTCGACATGGCGCTGCTCGGCGCGCTCGCCGGCCCGAAGGTGCTCGGCGTCTACACGGTCGCGAGCAAGTTCGCCGAGCTGGTGCAGCTGCCCGGCCTCGCCGTGAACTACGTGCTGTACCCCGACTTCGCCAAGGAGGACCGGGCGAAGGCGACCCGGCGCACCTCGCGCCTCATCCTGCCCGCGCTCGGGGTGTCCGTGCTCGCGGCGGTCCCGCTCGCGCTCATCGCCGGGACGGCGCTGCCGTGGATCTTCGGGGACGTGTTCGACGACGCGGTCGTGCCCACCTACATCCGGCTCGCCGGCGTCGTCACGTTCGGCGTCACCGGGCTGATCATGGCCTACCTGTACGGCGTCGGGCGGCCCGGCGCCGCGTCCACCGGGCAGGGCATCGGCCTGCTGGTCGTCGTCGTGCTCGGCGCGATCCTCATCCCCCGGCACGGCGCGGTCGGCGCGGCGATCGCCACGTCCGTCTCGTTCGTCGCCACCACCGCCGCGCTGCTCGCCTGGTTCCAGCACGTCCGCAGGACCGCCGGGGCCGCGGCCGACGACCCTGCTCCGCACAGCAAGGGGTGACCATGTCCGAGGACAACACCGAACTCGCCACGCGGCCCGTCGACCCGTCCGACGGCGTCGCGCCGTCGGGGGCGCGCCGCGCCCTGGACATCGCCGGCGCGCTCACCGGGCTGCTGCTGCTCAGCGTCCCGCTGGCGCTCATCTACCTGCTGGTCCGGCTGTCCAGCCCGGGTCCCGGGGTGTTCCGGCAGACCCGCGTCGGGCAGGGCGGCCGGCCGTTCACCATGTACAAGTTCCGGACGATGCGGCAGGGCGTCGGCGGGCTCACCGTCACCGCCAACTGCGACCCGCGGCTCACCCGGATCGGCAAGCTGCTGCGGGAGTGGTCGCTGGACGAGCTGCCGCAGCTGGTGAACGTGCTGCGCGGGCAGATGACGCTGGTCGGGCCGCGCCCGGAGACCTACGACCTCGCGGTGCACTACGACGCGGACTCGCGGTGGATCTTCGACCACCGGCCGGGGCTGACCGGGGTGTCGGAGGTCCGGTTCCGCGACTTCGACGTGCTCGGCCCCGGCGAGGAGGTCGACCTCGTCAACTACATCGAGCGGATCGTCCCGGCGCGGGTGGCGGTGGACGCGATCTACCTGCGCGACCCGTCGATGCGGCAGACGCTGCGGGCGCTGTGGGACACCGTCAAGCACATCCTCGGGTTCACGATCCCGCCGCTGCAGGTGGCGTCGGACGGGACCGTCGAGGAGGCGCCCGAGCCCGCGCCGCCGCATTCGCCGCCGCACGCGGCACCGCACGCGGCCGACGCCGCACCGCGCACGCCCGCCGAGGAGCCAGGCTCCGCCGCGTAGAGGCCCGCATCGGGGAAAGGGAGACATGGACATCCGGGACGTCCGGTTCAAGGTCTCGGCCGTCGCGGCCGCGGTGGTGCTGGTGGCCGGGTTCCTCTTCTACCTGCAGCACCGGTCGTCGTCCGGCGGCGACGACCCCTACAGCGGCCCGCCCGCGACGCCCGGCAGCCCCGCCGCCCGGCCGGGCGAGACCCGCCGCATCGCGCTGAACACCCAGCCGTCGGACTACCCGCGGCTCAAGGAGCTCGGCTACGACCTGGTCGACGCCAAACCGGACGACTCGCTCGTCGCGGGCGTCCCGGACGGGATGCAGGCGCTGCTGTGGGTCGGCAACTTCACCTGCGGCTCCTTCGACCTCGACTACGGCGCGTTCACCCGGGCGGTGCAGCGGTACGGGCGCAACCCGAAGGTGTACGGGTGGTACCTGTCCGACGAGCCGGACACCGGGCGCTGCCCGAAGATCGCCGGTGAGATCCGGCGCCGCGCCGACTACATCCGGCAGAACGCGCCCGGCCAGGTCTCGTTCGTCTCGCTGACCGACTGGCCGATGCGGCAGCTCGCGCCCAAGCGGGTCGGCGTCGACCTCTACGGCCTGGACCCGTACCCCTGCAAGGGGTCGGCGGACGTGCAGGACTCGTGCAACATCGGGGCGATCGACCGGATGGTCCGGCTGGCCGACGACGCCGGCATCCCGCGCGCGCAGGTCGCGCCCGTCCTGCAGACGTTCGGGCAGAGCTGCAGCAAGGGCGACAAGCAGTACTGGCTGCCGACGCAGGCGCAGTTCCGGAAGATCCTCGCCCGCTGGGACAGGCTCGCGCCGCGTCCCAGGCTCGAGATCTCCTACTCGTGGGGGCACCAGTCCGAGTGGGCGTGCCCGTCGCTGGCGGACGCGTCCGGCGGCGCCCATCCCGACCTGCAGAGCATCATGAAGGCCCGCAACACCGCGAAGTGAGACCGGCCCCGGCCCTCGGAGAGGCCGGCGCTCGGGACGGTCAGTGCGTGGGGTGGTCCGCGACCGCGGGATGGCCCTCCGACGGGAACGGCAGGTTGAACGACCCCACCTTCAGGGCCAGGACCTCCATGCCGCCGATGAGCAGCACGAACACCACGGCCATCAGGCCCAGCTGCACCCGGTTCGGCTTCCTGCGATTCAACGTGCGGCTCAGCCTGACACTGAAAGCCGCCCAGGCCCCGCGTTTCACGCGCACCCCTTCAATCCCCCATTAACCACGAGAAATTTAACCACAACCCCCGACCCGGACACGCCCGGGCCGGCGCTCCTTCGCCGCGGTGCGGCGAGTCGCCGCCATACCGGCCCGCATGACGGCGACTCGCCACGTGTGACGACGTCCGGGTCAGGAGACGCGGCGGCTCGTGAGGTTGGCGGCGCGGGCGTTCACGCACGAGCCCGTCGCCAGGTCGAACGCGAAGTTGTGCGCCAGGCAGTGCACCTGGCCGTCGCGGATGACCGCGCCGACCGACAGGTCCTCGCCGGCGTGCGGGCAGTACCGCGGGATGTCGTAGCACCCGCCGGCCCACTCGACGGTGATCCGCTCGCTCTCGTCCCGGCCCGTCTCGTACGCCTCGACGGCGTTCAGGGCGGGCGCGTTCGCGTGCTTGAGCAGCCCCACCAGGTAGTCGTTGTAGACGTCCGGGTCGCGGTACAGGCTGAGCCGGAAGGAGATGAGCAGGTCCTCCCAGGCCATCCGGCCGGTCAGCACGGAGTCCAGCCAGCGGCCGGCCGTGGTGATCCGGTAGTGCGGGCGCGCGTCCGGGGACGCCTCCCCGACCGTCAGCCCCTCCGGCGAGAAGTCCACGTCCCAGACCCCGCCGTTCGGGCCGGTGATCTCGAACCGGACCAGCATCGCGATCTGCCGGAGGAAGTAGTCGCTGAGCGAGCCGAGGTGCTCGAAGTGGGCGGTGAACCGCGCGAACAGGTCCGGGCCCGGCTCCGGGTACTCGGCGAGGACGCCCTCGATCAGCTCCTTGCGGTCCTCGGCGTACTGCTTGAGGTAGGCCGGGCGCTCGTCGTCGGCGAAGGAGAACTCCGCCGAGACGGGGTCCCGGACGATCCCGCCGGTGTCGAGGTCGACGGTGTCGCCGGGCTTGAAGCACTCCCAGCGCTGCCGCGGCAGGTGCTCGCGCAGCCACTCCGCGGAGACCTCGGGGTCGCAGAACGCCCCGTCCCGCTGGCCGAGCACCCAGTTGAGGTGGTCGACCTCGCCGTCCAGGAAGCACGGCGGCCCGGCGAACGGGACCGCGAGCTCCGGCTGGGTCTGCCGGACGAGCCGCTGCGCGGCGCGCAGCTTCGACACCCGCTTGTCCATCGAGACCTTGGCCATCTCCTCGGCCGGGTACTCGTAGCAGATCGGATGCCAGGACGCGCCGGAGGTCTGCAACGCCATCAGGTCGAGCCGGCCGCCCGCCAGGTGCTTGGCCCGGCGGGCCTGCGCGGCGGTGAGCCGGGCGTCGTTGCAGTGCAGGATGCCGCGGCCGTCCGCGACGATGAGAAAGGCCGCGTCATGGCACATAGGGGAGAGTTCCGGAATGACCGTTATCCAGGAGCCCCGATTGTCGAGCGGGAATTTCTCCCAGGGCTCTATCTCGATTACCTGGCGGGAACCCGCGGCTTCCGCCATCCGTTCCCGGAAGGCCGGGCCCGGATAGCGCGGAATGAGGATCCGGGTCCGCCGCGGAAGCCGGCCGATGACCCAGGGGTCGAAATGATCAAGGTGCTCGTGCGAGACCGCCACCCAGTCCGCGGCGAGCAACCGATCGGTGTCGAGGTGATCGTTTCTGGGGTACTGGTGCCAGGCCCCGATAAAGGCCCCCGTCGGAGCGAGCCACGGGTCTGCGAGCAGGTGGAACGCCCGGGCGTGCACCGACACCCCCGCGTGTCCGATAAATGTGACCGTCGGCATACCGAGACTGTCCCTCGCCGGCCCCGCCGCCGCACCCGCCCGAATGCGCAAAGCGGCTACGCCGTAGGCATGAAGGAAATGCCACAAGCCGAACTGACAATCCTGACTTAGACGCTCGGAGAAAGACCCGAGTTTACCCGGATCGACGCATGTCCACTTCCGGTCAGAGACCGGTCTGTTGCGGTCAATTGACTGGACACGACCCGGCACGCGGGGTGACCGTCGAAGGCGGTGCTGGTAAATAGGGACGGGGGTCCATTCATGATCAACGGGCGGTCACGGTCCTCCCCGGGAGCCGGCGCGGGCGTGGGGACGCTCGCCGCCGCTCCCCCGCGGGAGGACGGGCGCGAGGCCGTGCGGGAGGACGCGCGGCCCGATCCGCCGGCCGCGCCGGAGACGGCCGGCGAGCACGCCCTGTGGAAGCGGCGGCTGCGGCACGACATCCGGCACGAGCTCGGCACGATCATCATGCTGGCGTCGGCGGTCGTCGTCGCCGAGGACGTCGGCGACGGCAGCCGCGCGCGGATCGAGCAGCTGCTCGGCGAGACCCGGTGGCTCGACCACCTGCTCCGCCGGCTCGACGAGGACGACGACGACCAGCCCATGCCGAGCCCGGAGCGGATCCGGGTGGACGAGCTGACCGCCGAGGTCGTGACCGGCATGCGGCTCGCCACCCCGCACGAGGTCTGCTTCGGCGGCGGCGAGGCGTGGGCGCACATGGACCCCGTCGCACTGTGGCGGGCCGTCCGCAACGTCCTCGACAACGCGTGCCGCGTCGCCGAGGGCCGCGTCAACGTCCGGGTCGAGGCCGACCAGGGCTGGGTCGTCATCCAGGTCGACGACGACGGCCCCGGGTTCGGCGCGGGCCCGGGCACCGGCGGGGGGCGGCGCGGGCTGGCCTCGCTCGGCCTCGGCATCGTCCACGACCTCATCTCCGGCTACGGCGGCAGCCTGGAGATCCGCACCTGCGAGATGGGCGGGGCGCGGGTGCGCATGCTGCTGCCGTCGGCCCCGCCGCTCCGCGACCCGGCGCCGCCGTACGACCCGGCGCAGCACGCCGACGACTGGCGGCCGCACCCATGAGAGTGATCATCTGCGACGACCACGCCGTCTTCGCCGACTCGCTGTCGCTGGTCCTGTCGGACGCGGGGCACGTGGTGGTCGGCGTCGCCTACTCGCCCGAGGAGGCGCTGCCGGTGCTGCGCGGCCGGCAGGCCGACGTCTGCCTGATCGACCTGCACTTCCCGTCCGGCACCGCGCTGGACTGGATGCCGCGGCTGCGCGCCGCCGCCCCGCAGACGCAGTTCGTGGTGCTGACCGGCTTCCTGGAGCGGCACGTCCTGGAGGAGGGCGTCGCCGCGGGCGTGCGCGGGTTCGCGCACAAGGGCCAGCAGGCCGGCGACATCCTCGCCGTGCTGCGCCGGGTCGCGGACGGGGAGGTCGTCGTGGACCAGGCCGCCCGCGCCGACGCCGTCCGGCCGCGCAGCCAGGCGCAGCGGGTGGCGCGGTTCCTCACCCCGCGCGAGCGGGAGGTCCTGACGCGGCTCGCGCGCGGCGAGTCCACCCAGGCGCTGGCCAAGGCGATGGGCGTCACCCGCAGCACCGCGCGCAGCCACGTGCAGAGCGTGCTGAGCAAGCTGGGCGTGCACTCGCAGCGGGAGGCGGTGATCGAGGCGGCCCGGCACGGGCTGGTCAGCGTCGAGACGGGTGAGTGGCTGGCGGGCTGACACATGGCGGGGGACGGCCGAATCCGGACATACGGGGTTCGGCCGGGACGCGTTAGCGTCCACCTGGGAGGGAGGGGTTCCCATGCCTCGACGGGGAGGCGCGCTGCCCGTCTCGGACGCGGCGGTCCTCGGCTGCGCGGACGCCTTCGCGCGCGGCGTCCCGCACGACCGGCTCGACCGGCTGCGCTCGCGGACGCCGGTCGTCTGGCAGGACGCGGGCGCGGCGGAGCGGCCGGGCGCCTGGGCGGTGCTGCGGTACGCCGACGTCCAGCACGCCCTCACGCGCCCGCAGCTGTTCCCGCCGGAGGACGACGGCGTCCTGCACGGCCCCCGGACGGAACCGCCCGACGGCACCGGACGACCCGGCGGCATGAGCGGGCGCGGTGGCCGGCCGGCGGGGCGTCCCGATCCCGACGCGATCCCCGACGACGAGCCGGGCCGCGCGCCGATCGACATGGACCCGCCCATGGCCGCGATGCTGGACCGGATCCCGCCCGGCGACGCGGTGGACTTCGTCCGCCAGGTCGCGCACGACCTGCCGGAGACGCTGCGCAACACCCTCGCGGGCGGTCTGCACGCCCTGCTGCGCCATCCGGACCAGTACGCCCGGCTCCGCGCGGACCGCGCCGACGAGCGGCTGATCGACAGCGCCGTCGAGGAGATGCTGCGCTGGTGGACGCCGGTGCTCCAGGTGCGGCGGCGGGTCCGGCGCGCGACGGAGGTCGGCGGGGTGCCGCTCCTGCCCGGCGAGCGGGTGGCGCTGTGGCTGGTGTCGGCCAACCACGACGAGGACGTCTTCCCCGACCCCGGCCGGTTCGTGCCCGACCGGTTCGCGGAGGGCGGGCGGCCGCACCTGTGCTTCGGCACCGGCCGGCGCGCCTGCCTGGGCGCGCGCCTGGCCCGGGCGCACCTGCGGGCGTTCCTGGTCGCGCTGCTGGAGCGGCCGGCGCTCGCGCAACCGGCGGGGGAACCGGTAATGTCGCGGTCCAGTGCCCGTCACGGTTTCGAGCGGCTGCCGATCCGCTGGAACGGCTGAGGGCGGGCCCGAGCGCACTGTGCGCCACCTCACCGGATCGCGGCGTCCTACCGCCGCCTCCTCAGCGTCCCCCGAACCGGCCCCGGACCGCCGACCAGCGGTTCCGCGCCGCGCCGGCGGCCGCACCGGAACGGTCCACCGGCGAGGGGCCGTTCGCTGAACTTCGATCGGGACTCCGCCGTATCCCGGCAGAGTCGCCCGTTGCGCGCCCGCATCCCGGGCGCGGCACCGGAGGGGGCTGGTTGTGGGACTGACGGGTTCGGGGCTGCTCGCCGTGCTGTCGCTGCTCACGGCGGCGTGCCTGGCGGGCACCGTGTGGCTGTGGCCGCGCGCCGCGGGGGGCGGCGTCCGCGCCGTCGCGAGCCGGGCGGCGCTGCTGGCCGGGTGCCAGGTCGCCGTCCTGCTGACGCTGCTGGCGTCGGTGAACACCTACTACCTCTTCTACGGCTCGTGGCGCGACCTGCTGAGCGCGGCGGGCGGGAAGGCGACGCAGGCGCAGCACCCGCCGCCCGGCGGCGCCGGGGCGGTGGCCGCGAGCCAGGCGATCCGGAAGGTGCGGACCGACCTCGACCCGGGCGGCAAGGGCGGGCACGTGGCCGCGCGCGACGGCCAGGTCGAGCACCTCGACATCCGGGGGATCCGCACCGGGATCTCCGCCGAGGCGTACGTCTACCTCCCGCCGCAGTACTTCCAGCCCGCCTACGCGGCGCGCCGCTTCCCCGTCGTGCTGCTCATCGCCGGCTACCCCGCCGCCGACCGGATGGTGTGGATCGACAAGGGGCACATCCCCGAGGACGCCGCGAAGGCCCTCGCCGCCGGCCGGATCCAGCCGATGATCTACGTGATGATGCGGCCGACCGTGGAGGAGGGCTGGGACACCGAGTGCGCCGACGTGCCCGGCGGCCCCCAGGTCGAGACGTTCTTCGCGCAGGACGTCCCCGAGGCGGTCTCCGGCGCGTACCGGACGGCGCGCACCCGCACCGGCTGGGGCCTCGCCGGATACTCGACCGGCGGGTTCTGCGCCGCCAAGCTCCTGCTGCTGCACTCCGACCGGTTCTCCGCCGCCGCGAGCATGGCCGGGCACTTCGACGCGCTGCTCGACCGCACCACCCGCGAGCTCTACGGCGGCAGCAAGCAGATCCGGCGGAGCAGCGACCTGGTCTGGCGGCTGCGGAACCTGCCGCAGCCGCCGGTGTCGGTGCTGGTGGCGTCCGCGGACGTCGGCGAGAAGACGTACCCGTCGGCGCAGCGGTTCATGAGGGCGGCGCGGCCGCCGCTGGTCGTGGACAAGCTGCTGCTGCCGACCGGCGGCCACAACTTCAAGACCTTCCGCAAGTACATCCCGCCGTCGATCGCGTGGCTGAGCGCGCACCTCAAGGGGGAATGATGCAGCCGGTCAGTGCGGCGTTCCTCGTCCTTGTGTGCGCGCCCGCCGCGGCGTGCGTCGTCGCCGCGGTGGTGCTCTGGCCGCGGTTCGCCGGTCGCGGCGTCCGCCCGGTGGCGGCCCGGACGGGGCTGCTGCTGGGCTCGCAGGCGCTGCTGACCGCCGCGGTCGTGCTGCTGGTCAACCGGTACTTCGTGTTCTACGCGACGTGGGACGACCTGCTCGGCGGCACCACCACGAGCGCGACGGTGAAGCAGGTGCAGCCGAGCCGCGGCGCCGAGGCGGCGCCGGCCGGGCTGGTGCACCGGGAGGCGACGGAGCTCGGGCCGAAGCGGCGCGGGCACCAGCGCGACCCCGCCGAGGACGGGCGGGTCGACCGGCTGGACGTCGAGGGCGCGCGCAGCGGCCTCGGCGCGCAGGCGTACGTCTACCTCCCGCCGGAGTACTTCCAGCCCCGGTACGCGAACCGGCGGCTGCCGGTCGTCATCGCCGTCTCCGACGACGGGACCGGGTCCGACACCGGGACGGCGTGGCTGCGGCAGGCGAGGCTGCCCGACGCGGCCGTCGCGGCGATCCGGGCGGGCCGCGCCCAGCCGGTGATCTACGCGGCGGTCGGGGCGGTGCGCCGGTTCGCGCCCGTCCGGACGCCGTCCGCGAGCCCCGTGCACGGCGGTCCCGGCAAGCCGGGCGGGCCCGGATGAGCCGGGCGGGCCGCAGGGGCCGTCCGGGCCGGGTGCGCCGGACAGGTCGCACGGACCCGTCGGCGGGGCGCCGGAGGCGGCATCGCGCCCCGTCCGCCCGGCCGGGTGCCTGGACCTCCCGGGCGTCCCGGGCGGGCAGGCCGAGACCTTCCTCGCCCAGGACCTGCCGCTCGCGCTGGCCGGCACCTACCGGCTGCCGGAGGCGCGCGCGGGCTGGGGCGTCGCGGGGGTCGGGACGGGCGGGCAGTGCGCCACGCGGCTCGCGATGCTGCACTCCGACCGGTTCACCTCCGCCGCGTCGCTGAACGGCCGGTTCGGGCCGCCCGCCGACGGCTCCGGCACGGACGCCCGGACGGTCGTCAAGCTCAAGGCCGGGGCGGGGAAGGCGCCGCGCGGCGGGACGAAGGCCGCGCCGGAGCCGGACGACCCCTACGGTGGCAGCGGGCCCTACCGGCTCGACCAGGACCTGACGTGGCGGCTCCAGCACCTCCCGCCGCCGCCCGTCTCGGTGCTGGCCGCCGCCCGGGCGACCGGGCCCGACGCCCAGGCGGCCGGGCAGTTCGCGGCGCTGGCGAGGCCGCCGATGCACGCCGACAAGGTCCTCGTGCCCGGTGACCCGGCGACGCTGAAGCAGTGGCGCGACCACCTGCCGGCCGTGCTGGAGTGGCTCAGCGCCCATCTCAGAGCCGAATGACCGGTACGCCGCCGTCCTCCCCGGGCCGGTCCCCTACCTCCCGAGGAGTAGGCCCGCTGCCTCCTCCCGGCCGACGTGCCGCCGCGCGCCGATGACCTAACGTGCAGGAATGAGCACTTCGCCGCCGCAGGAGGCGGTCCGGGCGCACTGGCCGCGGCCGTCCACGTGGCCCGTGTGGGTCGTCCCGCTGCTCGTGCTGGCCGTCGAGTTCTTCGGGACGATGGCGGCGCAGCACGGCGCGTCCCGGAACCGGACGCCGAACAGCGGGGACGGCTGGGGGCACGGGCACGGCTGGGGTGACGGCTCGCCCGGCTACGGCACCACGCACCTGGACGCGCTCGGGTTCGCGATCGTCCTCGCGGGCCCGGCGCTGCTGCTGCTGCGCCGCCGGTACCCGGTGCCCACGCTCGCGGCGACCGGCCTGCTCACCGGCCTGTACTTCCTGCGCGCCTATCCCTACGGCCCGGCGTTCGCGGCCGTCGGCGTCGCGATGCTCGGCGCGATCGTCGCCGGGCACCGGCTCGTCACCTGGGCCGGGACGGCGGTCTCGGTGGCGGCGTACTTCGGGATCACCGCGCTGATCGGGGTGCCGTTCGTGGAGCGCGGCACGACCGGCCGCGCGTTCCCGGTGGAGGAGCCGAGCGTCGGCGGCGTCAGCGTGGTCGTCGGCTGGTCGCTCGCGGTGCTGGTCACCGCCGAGCTCGTCCGGATGACCGGGCAGCGGGCCGCCGAGCGGGCCCGCACGCGGGCCGAGGAGGAGCGCCGGCAGGCCAGCGAGGAGCGGCTGCGGATGGCGCGCGAGCTGCACGACGTGCTCGCGCACAACATCTCGATGATCAATGTGCAGGCGGGGGTGGCGCTGCACCTGATGGACGGCGACCCCGAGCAGGCCCGCACCGCGCTCGCCGCGATCAAGGAGGCGAGCAAGGAGGCGCTGACCGAGATGCGGTCGGTGATCGGGGCGCTGCGGGCGCAGGGCGAGACCGCGCCGCGCTCCCCCACCGCCGGGCTCGGCCGGCTGGACGATCTGCTCGCCCGCGCCCGCTCCGCCGGGCTCGCGGTGGACGCCGAGATCACCGGGGAGCGCCGCCCGCTGCCCGCGGGGGCCGACCTCGCCGCGTTCCGGATCGTCCAGGAGTCGCTGACGAACGTGACCCGGCACGCCGGTCCGGGCCCGGTGACGGTGCGGGTCCGCATCGCCTACCGTGAGCGGGAGATCGAGGTGCGGGTCGAGGACGACGGGCGGGGCGTCTCCTTGCTGGACGACCATCCGGGCGGCAGCGGCATCCGCGGCATGCGGGAGCGGGCCGCCGCGCTCGGCGGGACGTTCGACGCCGGGCCGCGGGCGGGCGGCGGGTTCGCCGTCCGGGCGGCGCTGCCGCTCACCGGCGAGCCGGAGGACGCGGCGGACGGCGACGGCGCCACCGGCGCCGGTGAGGGGACTCCCGCGGAGAGGGGCGGTCGATGATCAAGGTGCTGCTCGCCGACGACCAGGTGCTGGTCCGGGCGGGGTTCCGGGCGCTGCTGGACGCCCAGGACGACATCGAGGTGGCCGGCGAGGCGAGCGACGGCGAGGAGGCCGTCGCGCAGGCGCGCCGGCTGCGCCCGGACGTGATCCTGATGGACATCCGGATGCCGGGCCTGGACGGCCTCGCCGCGACCCGCCGGATCGCCTCCGACGACCGGCTCGGCGACGTCAAGATCGTGATCTTGACCACGTTCGAGCTGGACGAGTACGTCTTCGAGGCGCTGCGCGGCGGCGCCAGCGGGTTCCTGGTCAAGGACACCGAGCCGGTCGAGCTGATCCACGCGGTGCGGGCGGTCGCGGCCGGGGACGCGCTGCTGTCGCCGGGCGTGACCCGGCGGCTGATCGCCGAGTTCGCGGCGCGGGCGAAGGAGCCGGCGCCGTCGCCGCGGCTGAACGCGCTCACCGACCGGGAGCGCGAGGTGATGGCGCTGGTCGGCGAGGGCCTGTCGAACGAGGAGATCGCGGCCCGCCTGGTGGTGAGCCCGGCGACGGCGAAGACGCACGTCAGCCGCACGATGGTGAAGCTCGGCGCGCGGGACCGGGCGCAGCTCGTGGTGTTCGCCTATGAGTCGGGACTGGTCAAGCCGGGCTGGCTGCCCTAGAAAGGGGACGGGCGGGCGCGCCCGGTGTCCCCCGGCACGGGCCCCTGCCCTGGAAATTCGCACTCTGTCGCGATTCACTGTTCGCGTCCGTGGTGACATGACAAGGTGGAACGCACAGGCCGTCACCGAAGAAGGAGTCCGGTGCCGCACGACACGAGGATCCTCGCCGTCGACGACCGTGAGGAGAACCTCACCGCCCTGGCGGCGGTGCTCGACGCGCTGCCGGTCGAGGTGGTGCCCGCCTCGTCCGGGCAGGCGGCCCTCAAGGAGCTGCTGGGCGACGACTTCGCGCTGATCCTGCTGGACGTGGTGATGCCGGGGATGGACGGTTTCGAGACCGCCCAGCACATCAAGTCCCGGCCGCGCACCCGGGACATCCCGATCATCTTCCTGACCGCGGCGGGCGGCGAGAGCGAGCAGGCGTACCGCGGCTACGCGGCGGGCGCGGTCGACTTCCTGACCAAGCCGTTCGACCCGTGGCTGCTGCGCGCCAAGGTGTCGGTCTTCCTCGACCTGCACCGCAGCAACCTGGAGCTGCGGCGGCAGGCGGCGCTGCTGCGCCGCACCCTCGCCGAGCACGGCGCCGGGACGGACGAGGCGCCGGAGGGCGGCTGCGGCGGGCTGCTGGAGGCGCTGGACGAGCGGGTCTCCCGCGTCGAGGACGCGCTGGCCCGGATGCGGTCCGGGGAGCCCGCCGACGACCTCGACGCGAGCGTCGCCGATCTGCGGCTCGCCCTCGACGCCTTCTCCGCCGGGAGCTGACCCCGCGCGTCCCTCACCGGCGTCCCGGCGCGTTCCTCACTGAGGGCCGGCCCGGCGCGTCCCCCCACCGGGGCCGCCCCTCGCCCGAGGCTCCGCGAACCCCTGGCCTGCCGGGGTTTCGGACATCCGTCAGTGACTACTTACAGTAGTGGATTACGGCTTGTCCCGAACCGGGAGGCGAGCGGCGGCCGTGATCATTCCCGCAGGTCACCTGCCCGGATTCTTTACCTTTGAGTTCTCTGTACGGGTTTGCCGCAAGTAAGTACTTGAGGGTAACTTGCACTCACCGTCACGCACGTGACCCGCATCACCGGGCGCCTCCCGCCCGTACCCCCGACCCCCAGGAGTCCCCCTATGACCGACCCCGCCGGCCCCACCGACGCCGCCGACGCCGGCCTCGGCCGCGTCCGCTGGAAGCGTTTCGCCGCCATCGCCGCCCCCGCCGCGGTCGGCGCGGGCGCCCTGGTCTTCATGACCGCGCAGGGCGCCATCGCCTCCTCGTTCGCCGTCTCCGGCAGCAGCTTCAAGGTCAGCGCCGACTCCCTCACCGGCACGGGCTTCGTCCAGTACGGCGACGTCGACGCGAGCAAGGACGGCACGAAGCACCCGGTGCAGGTCTCCGGGATCAAGAACGCGACGATCACCAACATGTGCCAGTCGGTCAAGGTCGGGCCGTTCACGCTGCGGCTCACCGCGGGCGACAAGGGCACCCCGGTCCAGGCGTCCGACCTCGTGCTGGACGTCGAGCAGCTGAACGCCGACGCCGAGTTCTCCAACATCGAGATCGGCCGGGACGCCAGCACGCTCGACAAGGGCCCGAACGGGGCGAAGGGCGCGGCCGGGATGTTCGGCCAGCAGGCCGACTCCCTCAAGCTCACCGGCGTCAAGCAGGTCGCGTGGGCGACCACCGCCGGCACCTTCAAGCTGAGCGGCCTCAGCATGAAGCTCGGCAAGGAATGCTTCTGAGGCCATGACGGACACGACACCCCACGGGTTCCGCCGCTGGCGGCGCACGCGCCCCTTCTGGGGCGGCGCGTTCGCCGTCCTCGGCGGCGCGGAGCTCATCGCGATCCCCCTCGCACCGATGCCGCTGGTCGTGCACCAGGGCATCGCCGGCGTGGCGAGCTGGCTGATCGGCGCGCTGCTGATCGCCGCCGGCGCGCTGATGTGGTTCCAGCCCGCGCAGCGCGGCTTCTTCGGCATCCTCGCCGTGCTGCTGTCGCTGGCGTCGTTCCTCACCTCCAACTTCGGCGGGTTCCTCGTCGGGATGCTGCTCGGCCTGCTGGGCGGGGCGCTCGGCTTCGCCTGGGCGCCCGCGCGGACCCGCGGACCGGACGGTCCGGGCGGGCCGGGCGGCCCCGAGGCCCCCGCGCGACCCCGCGCCGGCGGG
>NZ_JABMCA010000058.1:0-66647 GCF_014706005.1 Actinomadura sp. RB99
CACGATCGGCACCTTCATCGACGGCTGGAACGACCGCTGCGAACCATTCTCCTGGACCAAAGACGCCGACGAGATCATCGCCAAAATCAAACGAAAAGAAACTATTCGAGCGAAACACTAGAGGATCCGTCTTTGTTCTGGCGCTGAGACCACTTCGGCTGCTGCTCGGATGGGCGGGCTTCTGTGCTTCGGGCAGCGTTGCTTGATCCATAACCGTCTGGGACGGTGGAACTGATCCACTCACCCGGCTCCGTGCACAGCAACGTCCGCCAGATCGGACGGACGCTGTCGCTCCGAAGCCGCCGCCGTACCGATTTGAGGACCCACGTGTGGCAGGAGCTGGACGCTGCCGTAGCCGCGAAGCTTTCGGCGGCCTCTGTCGACGAACGCACCGTCTTTGCGGCCGGGGTCGCCGAGCGGTTGCTGCAGGCCCACGAAGCGTTGCCGGCCGAGGACCAGCGCGCGTTCACCATTGGCCTGCGACCGCTGCTGAACGCGGTGTGGGACGCCGCCCTTGGCGACCAGACCGCTTTCCAGGCGATCAAGCACGCGCTGGGCACCTACTATTTGAGCGAGTTCTGCCACAACGACGGGCAGGACGGCCCAGGGGATGCAGATGAGCCTGCGGCGGCTGCGGTGCTGTATGCGGCGGAGGCCTACATGCACGGCTGTGTCGACTTCGCGGTCTGTATCAGCGGGCGTGCCGTCGAAGCCATGGATGAGCTCCTCAACGAGGGCGACATCGACGCCGACGACCCGGACGAAGTCCTCGCCGACGAACTACGTCGTCAGCTCAGGGACCTCGATTTAATCTCCACGTACTCAAGACAGCTCCGCCACGCACGATCGGGACTGAGCGTCGACACCACGGCCCGGCTGAACGACACCCTTCGCCCGCTCCTGTCCCGCGTCAACGATCGGTGATGTCCGTCTGGGCTTTTGCGGCTTGCGGGCACTGAACCGGGCGATGGGCTTGGTGGTGGTCCGGGTGACCTCGGCGAGGCCCCGGCCTGCGTGGGTCATGCGGAAGGTCCCGTCAGTGTCCTCGATGGTGACGGTCGTTCCGGCGTGGTGGATGTCGACCTGGATTTTCTGCCTGGCGATGACGAGTTGGCCGCAACTGTGCGCGTAGATCGTCATCGTCACCTCGATGTCGCCGTGCCCGACGATGTCGTGGGCGACGTTGGCGCGATGCCCAGGTGGAGCAGCAGCGAGACGCAGGTGTGACGAGGCATTCCCCGACCGTCGGGTCCTCAGTGTCCCAGGAGCGACCTGAGGCAGAACGGCGGATCGTCGTCGAAATGACCATCTCAGGGCTTCAGCGTTGCAGCGATCTTGCGTGCGGCGGCATAGACCAAGTTGAGCTGCCGACTCCGCTTGTCGTCGGGCGACTGTACCCGTACCTCCACCACAAGGTTGCGGACTCTGAAGACCACCTCGGCCCCGGAGTAGTGCAGGTAGCCGTGCAGGTTGGACTGCATGTACGTATACCTGGCGAACGCTTGCTCGCCAGGACCGGTCAGCGCACTGAAGAAGTGCTTGAACTTCGCGTCATTCTCGCTGAACGCCGGGCCGTGGGCCTCGCGGGCCAACGCATCGTACCTACGAACGGCTTCGGCCACCGCCCCACCGTCCGTCGACTTGGGAACCGCAGTGGCCCTCACCTCGTAGGTCTTATACCCCTTCCCCACCTCTCTGACATGCTCGCACGCCCCGTCGTGTTTGACCGGATCGGTGAAATCGCCCAGCGACTGCAGTAGCTTGCACGGATCGGGAGCTTGCGAGAACAGCGCTGAGTCCGTCAACGAGTCGGCAGGGCGGACCGGGGCAGTCTTCGTGAACGCCTCGGCGATCGGACCACCGATGGGCGGCTCGTAGAAGAACTTCCACCACGTTGCTGTTGCAAGCGTCAGCACCAGGATGAAAGCCGCCACTACTGCCACCGTGCAAATGATCACATTCCGCCGCACCTTGTTGATCTTGCCAGCTCGTCGGCTGGGGCGTGGCGTTTAGCCGGATCCGGTAGCCAAGACGAGACACCGGAGGCGAAGCGCCCCAATTTTGACGGAGGCTCTAGGTTGTGGCCGTGACCTGGGACTCTGCGCCGTTCCGGCGGGAGTGAAGGCTTCCTTCCCGACGGGTGGTGCGTGGCCGACCCCACCGTGGATCCGAGTGGTGCTGTACCAGGCCATGTACTCGCCGGCGACTAGCTCGGCACCAGACAGGTTCTTACGCGACCTTTCATCTGCGCCGTCACGGCCTAGGCAGGACCGCGAAGACCCAGGGCGCCGGTGGTTCGCATTCAGGTGACGGCGCGGCAAGCAGTTATCGTCGGAGTGTGGACGAGGCCGAGGCGACCGAGGATCTCTGACGGGACCACGGGCGCCGACGAGTCACCCCGAGCAAGACCGAGACACGTTGGCTTGTCTCATCGAGCACGACGCAGATCCGTTCGAAGTCGAGCTGTACGAGTTAGCGGCCGCCCCGCAAACGTTGCTCATCGACCGTGCCCAGCGGCTGACGCGCCGCGCAGCACGAACGGCACGTCCAGCGGTTGAAAGGACGACGTCGGCAGGTCGATCAGTGACGGCAACGACTGCAGCCAACCGGCACCGCGGACGTACGTCAGGCACCGCATGACCTCGGCGGGCGCCACCGACGCAGGAAGGTGGCCGCTTCTGAAAGGCGGAAGGGCTCGACACTATGCCCGACGTACTCCCCGCAACCGGCACCGCTTGCGAGTGCCGCTCCGGTCCTGAGGAGAGGATCGCGGATGACGACAGACCGGCAGCCCATGGACCATGAGGCGTACGAGACCCGGGCGCGCAGCGGACCTTGTTTCGTCTGCGCCTTCCTCGAAGGGGACCCTGACTACGCACACGAGACGATCTACGAGGACGACGAAACCGTGGCCTTCCTAGACCGGTGGCCTACTCTCGCCAGCAAGGTCCTGGTCGCTCCGAAGGCCCACGTCGAACACGTCGTCCGAGACCTCGACGAGCCCGCCTACACCCGGCTGATGCTGACCGTCCGGCGAGTAGCCCTGGCCGTCGAGTCGGTCATAGAGCCAGAGCGTACGTACTTGCTGTCACTCGGCAGTCAACAGGGCAACGCCCACCTGCACTGGCACATCGCCGGACTGCCTCCAGGCGTCCCCTACCGGCAACAGCAGTTTCACGCCCTCATGACCGAGAACGGTGTGCTCCGCATGCCTTCAGACGAGACCGCTGCGCTAGCCACCCGCCTCCGCCAAGTGCTCAACACACCTTGAGCCGCTCCGGAACTGCCTAGCCGCGCCGCGTCGAGTGCCTGCCGGATCAGCCGGCCGAGGCGGTCGGCGTCATCGAGGTAGACCAGACCGTCGAGTGTGCCCTCGACGTCGGGGGCGGCCGTGTAGAGGTTCGCCCGTCAGGTCCTAAGACTCGCCGCCGGCCACCGTCGTCTCGCTCCCCATGCCGGCAAGTATCGCCGGGCTCCGGATCCCGTCGTCCATGCAACGCCTCGACGATCATCACAGTGTTGACACCCGAGGAACGCCCGGTGAGTACGAATCGGCGAAATTCTCCTTCTTATGGCCTGATCTCCCCCTGCCCGCGCCTCACCTCTCGAGACGCCCCTTCATGGACGAACAGGGCATAGGAGCGGCTGAGCGGCGCTCGCACATCGACCGTTCCCGTCGAGAGTCGGCGTCACTACTCGACTCCATGTCAACTAACAGTCAAGGGCTGCAGGTACAGGGTTCAGCTTCTGGCACACTGCAAACTACTCGACAAGGAGCAAAGCCTCCTGTATATGTTACAGTCATCCCTTTTCTCAAGTATCGGTACGACCATTACCGGTCACCCGGAGACGCCCATGCGCAAGCACGGCCGCGGTAGCTCGCCCAGGTCGACACCCCTCCCGCAGGCCGCGAGGGCAATGGCCAGAGTCGGGCGGGCGAACCAGCGCTGAAAGCCCGCAGCAAGGCGCGGCTCGGCCGCGCACGTCACGTTCCACGGTGTCAGGGAAGGAACCAATGGCGGAGAGGCAACCCGGGCCATATCCCGTGGCCCACTTGCATCGTGCGCTGCAGTTGGAGATCGCAGCGACCCTGCACAGTGACATGACGAATGCCGAGAAAGTGTCCCTGCATGACGGTCGGCTCGTCCGGCAGTCCGGCGCAGAGCGGGAGTACCTGTTCTCCTGCAGAGGATGGAGGGAGTACTTCGCCAGCAAGGATCTGCTGATCCGAACGTCGCGGTCCCGTGGTCCGTGGGAGCACGTCGAAGTGGCGCGAATGCCGGATGGGAAGATCCGGGCCACCACGGAGGCGAACCTGGGCGCCAGGTCGGTGAACGCCCAACTCGTCGAGGATGACACCGCGGGCCTTGTGGCGCTGACCGAGCGATTGGAGCAGTTAGGCGCGGGGGCAGCGGCGATGAACCTCACCGCCGCAGGATGGCTGGTCGGTCAGGGCAAGCCGAAGATCGGACGATGCGCCGACACCGAGCGGTTCATCCCCGGGTTTCGGAACCGCCAGCTGAACACCCGGCAACGGCTGGCCGTGGAACGGGCGCTCGACAGCGAGCTGACCTTCGTCTGGGGGCCGCCGGGCACTGGGAAGACCGAAGTGGTCGCGAGCATCGTGGAGGGCTGTTACCGGCAGGGCCTGCGTGTGCTGTTTCTGGCCCCCACGCACGTCTCGGTCGACCAGGCACTGCTGAGAATGTGCGACCTGCTGGCTCGGGAACCCGAGTTCGAGTCGGGGCTGGTGCAGCGCGCCGGGGACATCGCCGTCGCATCGCTCGCCGAGAAATACGGAGAGCAGATCGACCGTGCTCGCATCGCCGACAGGCTGGGCGGCGAGTTGGACACCGAGATCGCGCAAGTCACGACCGAACTCGCTGCGGTACGCGGAGCCATTGCCCGCCATGACGAGGCGGCGCGTGCCACCACTGAGCGCCATGAGCTCGGGCAGCGGCTGGCGGCTGCCGGCCAGTCCGTCCTCGGTGCCGAGGCAGGGATGAAAACTGCCGCCGGGCAAATCGCGCGGGTGCAGGAGCAGATAGCCGGCATCGGAATCCCATCCGGGATGTTCGCTCAGCGCAAGCAGGCGAAGCTGGATGCGCTCGACGGCGAGCTATATCACCATCGCCTCGCCTGGGAGGCGTACCAGCAGCAACGCGGAGTCGCTTGGGCGGACTACCAGCGTTGTGAAGCAGAACTGGCCGCCGTCGATTCGGCCATGCCACGCATATTGGCCCAGGTGCAAGGGCTGCCGCCGGTGGCGCGGCTGCGGGAGGATGCCGGGCTACTGCAGCAGCGACTCGACGACCTGCAGAAGCAACGCGAAAAGATCGCGGACACGGTGCGGAGCCGCTGCCGCGTCCTGGGAACAACGGTGTCCAAGGCGGTTCAGACCCGCCGGCTGCTCGACGAGGTCGATGTGGTGGTCATCGACGAGGCCGGGATGGTCAACCTGCCGTCCGCCTGGTACGCGGCGGGCATGGCCCGCAAGCGGGTCGTCCTGGCCGGTGACTTCCGGCAGTTGCCCGCCGTCACACGCGGTTCGAACAACCGCAACGCATCGGCTCAAGACAGAGAGCACTCGCGGTCATGGATGGACCGGGACGCGTTCCACGCCGCCGGGCTCGTCGATCCGCAGGGCCGCGTCCGCGGTGACGACTCCAGGATGATCGCTCTCAACGAGCAGTACCGGATGCGCCAGGCGATCTGCGCGGTGGTGAACGAAGTCGCCTACCCGGACGCGCCGCTGCTGACCGGCCGAAAGGACGGGACGCGACTGCCGCCCTCGCCCCTGATCGACAACCCACTGGTACTCATCGACACCTCCAGCCGGGTCCCCGACCGGGGAAGGAGGAACGCCCATACCACCAACGCCGTCCATGAAGCGGTGATCCACGAGCTGATCCGGGGCTTGCAGTACGACACGGTTCTCCCCGCCCGCAAGCACACCGGCCTGGCTGAAGGGGAAGGGCCGGCCGATCGGCTCGCTGTCATCTGCCCTTATAAGAACCAGAAGAAGGTGCTGAACACGAGCTTGACGCACCGCTTCGGTGAGACCTACGACGGCGTGGTGGACACCGTCCACCGCTTCCAGGGAAGCCAGCGCCCGCTCGTGGTGATCGATACCGTCGCGGGAGCCGGCGACCGGCTCGGCTATTTCTACGAGGGCATCGGGCTGTCCTCGGCGACCTGCCGGCTGCTGAACGTCGCGCTGAGCCGCGCACAGGACCATCTCGTCCTGGTCGCCAACACCGATTTCATGCACCGCAACCTCAGCCCGGCCAGCGAGGCCGCTCGGATGCTCGAGTACTTCGAGCGGCACGCCCAGCGGCTCCCGGTCGAGGAACTCGTCCCGGTTCGCAGCGCCGCCGACCTGAGCGGCCTGGCCCCTGAAGAACTGGCGCGGCCCGCGTTCTTCCCCGCCGACGAGGTCTCCCGCGGCGTCGAATGGGACATCGCGCACGCCCGCCACAGCATCGACATCTACTGCGCCTTCCTCGCTGCGAACCCGGTGCGGTACTGGCTTCGGCGTCTCGAACCGCGGATCGCCGCCGGAGTGCGTGTCACCGTCCACACCCGGCAGCATGAACCCGGCACAAAGGACGCCGACCTCGTCGCGACCCTGCGGTCGGCCGGCTGCCAGGTCGAGGCCCGCGAGCGCATGCACGAGAAAGTTCTGATCCTCGACGACACCGTCCTCTGGCACGGTTCCCTGAACCTGCTGGCACACGGCGGTTCGACCGACCTCATGATGCGGATCACCGACTCGACGTCCTGCGAACGCGTCCGGCACATCGTCGAACGAGCCCGGATGGACCGGCCCGCACGCTCTTGGCAACCGGCGGCAACTCGATCCACGAAGGCACCCGCCGCAGATGGGATCTCCCCCGGCGACGTGGTCGACGGCCGCCTCTACCTGCGGGTCCCATACGGGGAGAAGGACGAGGCCAAGCGTCTGGTGCAGGCGAGGTGGGATCCCAGGCATCAGCTCTGGCACGTCGCGGCGAACGTGCCGAAGGCTCGCCTGAGCCGCTGGCTTCCCGATGACACGTGAAACGCCCGCTCCCACTCCCAATGAGACTTGCTGATCGGCCATAGAGCAGTAGCCGGCGGGGCAGCCCGAAGCCTCTTTTTGTCTAGCTGACAAAAAGCTACTCTCGCCGCATGAGCGACGACCACTGGACGCCGCCGGCCGTGATGCTCGCGGTCGACTTGGTGATCTTGACGCTGCGCGACTCGCGCCTGCACGTCCTGCTCGTGGAGCGTGGCGTCGAGCCGCACAAGGGCGCCTGGGCACTGCCTGGCGGATTCCTGAGTCACGCGGAGGAGGACCTCACCGCCGCTGCTCATCGCGAACTGGCGGAGGAGGCCGCCATGGACGTTGAGGCGCTGCATCTGGAGCATCTGGATGTCTACGGCACTCCGGGGCGTGATCCGCGCGGGCGGGTGGTGTCCGTCGCTTACCTGGCGATCGCACCTGGGCTTCCGGAGCCGACGGCCGGCACGGACGCGGCAGGCGCCCGCTGGCAGAGCACCGATCAGGTGCTCTCCGGCGAACTGGAACTGGCCTTCGATCACCAGAAAATCGTTGCGGACGGTGTCGAGCGCGCCCGAGCCAAGCTCGAGCGATCGTCCTTGGCGACGGCGTTCTGCGGCCCGACCTTCACGATCACCGACCTTCAGCGGGTCTACGAGGCGGTCTGGGGAATCCCCCTCGACCCCCGAAATTTCTATCGGAAGGTCCAGAAGTCCAGCGGCTTCATCATCGCGGCGGACACCGATCGCAAAATCACGGCTGGACGGCCGGCTCGGCTGTTCAAGGCCGGCCCGCGCAAGGACCTCTACCCGCCCATGGTCCGTCCGACCGAACCTCTCGACATGAAGGGGCCAGAAGGATGAGTGGCAGCACCATCGTTGTGCTCACGGCACTGGACGTTGAGTACGACGCCGTCCGAGAGAAGTTGCACAACCCGCGGTTGCATCGGCACCAGCAGGGCACCCGCTTCGAAGTCGGCCGGCTTGAGGGTGGCCGCTGCCGGATCGCGCTCGGGCTCGTCGGCAAGGGCAACCAGTCCGCCGCGGTCCTGGCCGAACGCGCTATAGCCGAGTTCTCCCCCACCGCCCTGCTGTTCGTGGGAGTGGCGGGCGCCCTGCACTCCCACATCGCTCTCGGCGACGTCGTCGTGGCGACCCATGTCTACGCTTTCCACGGCGGGACCAGCGAGGACGACGGTTTCAAGAGCCGTCCCCGTGTCTGGGAGGTGTCTCACGGCGCCGACCAGATCGCCCGGCACGTCGACCGCGAGCGCGCCTGGATGAGAAGCGGACGGGCAAAGCACCGCCAGCCCAAGGTGCACTTCGGGCCCATCGCCGCCGGCGAGGTAGTTCTCAACTCCACAGTTTCAGCGCACGCCGATTGGATTCGACGTCACTACAACGATGCGCTCGCGATCGAGATGGAAGGGGCCGGAGTCGCGCAGGCCGCGCATCTGAACAGATCGCTTCCGGTGGTCGTGATCCGGGGTGTCAGCGACCGGGCCGACGGAACCAAGGAGGCCACAGACCGCGAGGAATGGCAGCCGCGAGCGGTGGCCAACGCCGCTGCCTTCACCGCCGCCCTGGCCGAGAGTCTCACTACGGACGAAGCGGATCACCCACGACATGAGACGACCGGAACGACGGGGAGCCAGCAGATGGGTGACACGGTCCGCAACATCGCCAAGGACAACGCGAGAGTGGGCGTCCAGGCCGGCCACGTGCACGGCGGCGTCCACCTGAAGACCGACAAGGCCGCGCAGGCGGACCCGTCCGCTGCGCTCGCGGACCTGACCGCTCGGCTTGAGCAGGCGCGGGACACGGGAGTCATCGACGAGGACACGCACCGCGCGGCGCTTGCCGAACTCGACGACGCCCGCGAAGCCTTGCACGCGACCCCCCGGAACACGGGCGCGATGACACTCGCGCTGAAGAAGGTGCGCGGGCTCGTCGCAGACGTTGCCGCCCTGGCGGCCGAGGTGGCGAGCGTGCTCGGGCTCGTCCGGAACCTGTCATGACCGGGCCGGAGACGACCACGACCAACTACGCCGAGGACAACTCCCAGGTCGGCATGCAGGCGGGAGTCGTCCATGGCGACGTCACGATCTATTCGACGCCGCCAGGCGCCTCGCCCATGGAGAGGTTCGAGATCGGCGTGAGGCTGCTCGACGGCGGCCAGTCGAGCAGAGCGCGGGAAGTCATCCGCGAGGCCGTGGAGGCCGGCCTCACCGGCAACAGGGTGTGCTTCCACTGGCAACTCGCCCTCCTCAGCGGGAGGGCGTGGAACGAGATGCCGGACGCGGACGCCGCAGCGCTGCGGCAGGCGCCGTCCTTCTGCCGCCTGAGCGGCGGGGACGTCTGGGCGGACGGCGCGAAGACCGTCCTGCGGCTCATCGACGCCGCCGCCCGGCCCAACACCGACCTCCGGCCGCTGCTGAAGGACTTCGACAATCTCGCCGAACCTCAACGCGGCATGATCCTCCGGCACCTCGAACTGTTCCTCGAAGGGCCGCTGAAAAACGAGATCTGGGACCGCGCCCTGACCGAGGCTCGGAAAGAGCAGCTGGCGGACAGTCGCAGGGACCGCGTCTGGAAATATTTCCACCCCAACCCCGTCGGCCCTCGGTTCCTTCCGGTCCGACCGCCACTGGTACCAGCCGGTACACAGGCCCGGGCCATCTGCGGGGCGGTCGTCCTTGGCGGTGCGGCGTTCAACCTGGGCTACCTGCTCCTTCGGGATCTCCAGCTGCTCACGCTGCTCGTGTACGCGCTGGGCATCGGCGGTGGATTCTGGGCCCTGCACGCGGGCACCGAATGGCATTACCTCACAGAAAGACTCCGCGCGAAGGACAGGGAGTTCAGGCGGCCGCGGGAGCTACCGTCCCGCGCGAAACCCTCCGGCTTCGCCGGCAAGGTCGACCAGCGCTTCGACCACTACTTCGCCAGGTACGTGCCACGCAATGCGAGCCGTCAGACCTGGCTGGACGGCACGGTGGGCATCCGTAGGCGCCTCCGGGACGAGATGGTCGAGGTCTACCGGGAGCAGCGCACCAGCGTCGAGCAGATCGCCTGGCTGATCCGGTACCGGGTGAGCGAGGTCCGCCGGCAGTGGGAGAACGGAACGCTGTGGGACTACCGGCGGGAACTCGCCGTCCCGCTGAGCACGAAGGCGGCGACCCTGCTCGGCCTCGCCGCGCTCGCCTCCGGGACGATCTGGGCGGTGGCGGACGCGACGCGGACGGCGCCCACGAACGCGGCGGTGTCAGCGCTCCTGGCGCTCGGGGCCACGGTGGTCGCCGCCCGCGCCCGAATGCGGATCGTCGCGGAAGCCCGGCGACACGCGGCGGACGTCGCCGAGCAGCGCCGAATCGAGGAGGGCTGCCGGGCGGCCTTTGAACGCTGGAAGCGCAAGCTCGCCGACAAGCCGACCGACCCGGAGATGGCCGTCTGGCTGGACCGCGACCGGAAGGTTCTGCTAAGTGATGCCCTGCGCCATTACGGCCTCACGATGAGCAACGTGATCGCGCACGCCTTCATCGAGGCGCCCGGGTCGTCCACTAAGCGCGCACGGGTCCGCAAAGGCCCCTGGCGCTATACGCACTATCGCCTGCTCCTCTTCGTCCTCACCAAGGACGGGGTCCGCCAGGTCACCGCTGACCTCGACTTCGAGCGGGGGACGTTCCACGACCGAGCCCGCACAAATTACCGCTACGAGGCCGTGGCAGCCGTCCGGGTAAACCAAACCGATAACGGCGACCACAGTTTCGAACTCGCTCTCGTCAACGGAGAGCTGGTCAAGGCCAAGATGTTGGCTGCAGCGATCGACGAACTCCAGGTAGACGAAACCCTTGCAACAGTGTCAGAGACGACGCTGGATGCCGCCGGCCTGGGCCACACGCTCCATGTTATGGAGGGGATCGCAGCAGAGGGCAAGCGTTGGCTCGAACAAGAACGCCGACGAAGGGCAGATCGCCAAGACCGCGCAACCGCTTGGACGGCCGCCCCACCACAGGCACCAACAAGACCACCGCGCACGTGAAACCGACCGCGACCGCCGTGTCGGAGTCGGAGGCAACCGGGGCGTGAGCCCTGACCGTCGTCGGCTCGTTTCACGGCATCGCCAGGCAAGCCCGAAGTCGTACGACATAGGTGTCGAGTGATCCGTGGTCATGTGGGCGCGATCCGTGCTAAATGTCAACGGCAGGGCCGGTTCTGCCTCATGCCTATGGCCCGAAGCACCGCCCGCCCCCGACATCATGGAGCCCCCGATGTCCTTCGCCGAGCACATCGCCCCGATCTTTCGCGCGGCCATGGAGGTCCTGCGGGACGCAGAGCGTCCGCTACAGCCCGCGGAGGTGAGGGAAGCCGTCGCGGCACGGCTCACGATTGATCCGGAGCACGAGAAGCCCAACGCGCACGGCCAGATTCGCTGGCATTCACAGCTCGGCTTCCGTACCGGAGAGGCAGCATCGATCGGCTGGATGACCAAGAGAAACGGCTGGGCGATCACTCAAGCCGGGATCCGGGCTCTGGAAGACTTTCCAGGAGACGAGCTCTATCGGGCGTTGGGGCGCCAGTACCGCGCTCGGCGCCAAGCCAATGAGACCCGGACTTATACCGACCCTCGATGGAAGCAGGTGCGCGAAGCGCTCGCACGGGTGACGCCTGGGATGTGGACGACCTATGGAGACCTCGCTGAACTGGTGGGCATGGCGGCCCAATCGGTAGGCGGGTTCATGGCCGAGTCCGGGGCCCCGGGCGCACACCGTGTTCTGCAGGCGAACGGCAAGGTCTCACCGGGGTTCCGCTGGCCAGACCCGGAGCGAGCCGACGACCCGCAAGCCGTGCTCCAGCAAGAAGGACTCAAGTTCGACAACGCCGGCCGCGCCGATCAAGCAAAGCGGATCACCGTCGACAGGTTCCGGAAGATGTTCCCGGACGCGAAGGTGCCTACGTCCCCCACCGAGACTCAGGATGACTCGAATGGGCTTCCGGCCCCGTTCGACCAGTTCCAGCAGAACATCAGCTACGCACGCCAGCTCATCCAGGGCGGGCGAAACCTGGAGCACCTCAAGGTGGGCGCCTTCGACGTCACCGACCTCTACCGAGCGGCCTGGAGCCAGGCCGTAGCGGCAATCGATCACTGGGTCACCCGGGAGATCGTCGACCGAGGCGTCGTCCTCGCGCTGCGTCCCGGGATACCGCGCCCCGCCAAGTTCGACAAGCTGACCATGCCCGTGGCGGTGTTCGAAAAGATCCATCATTACTCCGAACCGCTGGCCGAGGTGTTCCGAGCCCACCTCGAGCAGGAGTTCGAGTTCAAGACTTTCCAGAGCCCTGAGAAGATCCAGGAGGGATTCGCGCACGTCAGTGAGGTCAAGCTCTGGGTGAAGGTGGCCGAGATTCTCACCGGGCAGGATCCGAGCTCTCCGGTGACCTCCGATGAGGTGCGGGCGAGGATGCGAGAGATCGCTCGCCGCAGGAACAACATCGCCCACACCGCTGACCACAATCCTGATCAGCCCGAGCAGAAGCTGCACATCACGGCCAGCGAGGCGGAACAGACCATCGATTGGCTCGAGTCGATAGCGCTCGCCATCCAGCAGGCTCTCGGAGATCCCCCGCCACCGACGATCGATTACGACTCCGCGCCAACGGAGGCAGGGACCCTGGGACCGGCCCCAGAGCCCGTCGGCGAACGCCTCGACGACACCTCACACGCGAAACGCGGATGGGGCGAGGAAAGCCTCCTCCAAGTCATCAACCGGTACTGCCCTGACAAGGTTGCACATGCGCTGCTAGAGGTGTACAGACACGCTGAACGGCATGTCGCGTTCCGCGGTTACCATTATGGCGAAGGCGCATACCCTTCAGTCACAGCCCGGTTCAGCGTCGGCACTGACGAGGCTGCAGCCTGGAGCATCTACATCGGCGTCACGAAGGCCCTACTTTCAATCAACTTCGGCGAGCTGCGAGACCATGGAGTCTCGGCGCAGACGCTCTCCCAGCTCGCAGGAATTCTGTCACGGCTTCCAGGCTGGACCGATGTGCCGCGACGCCTGAAGAAGGCGAACTACGCTGCACGTGTCTCGATCGAGTCCGCCGCGCTGGCCGAGCCCAACACGGCGAACGTCGTCCTCGAGGCGTTCAACGCCCTTCTGGCGGCATCGAGCGACAGGTCGTGAGCGAAGACCCCAGACACAAAGGGAGGCTCCGTGCCAAATACGCGCCGAAGGCACACCCAGAGCTCACGGCACGAGCGCTTTGAGTACGAGTGTCAGTGCCAGTTGCTGAGACAGCCCCCAGAGCTCAACCTGATTGTCGTTGACTTGGCCCGCGAGCACCGCGTCCGCAGCAGCGGTCCGCCCACGTGCCGGTTCGTGGGCAGCCGGCCCGCTTGCCGAGCAGGAACGCACCGAGTTCGTCCATGTCGTCGCCGGTGACGTGATCGGCGCCGGGGGAGAACTCGGCGCCGGCCAGGGCGTGGCCGTGTGAACGGCGCGGAGCAGCATACCCTCGTGGAAGTGCTTCCGGGTGGGAAGGGTCGATCGCTGTGCTTGTGGCGCACGGGAGTTGGTCCGGTGAACGGCTCGTGCTGTGGGCGGAGCGGTCCGGTGAGGTGACGCGGAGCACCTCGCGGGCGAAGGTCAGACCGCACCCGTTCGCGGCGTCCTGCGCGGACCTGGTCAGTGCCTTTCCCGAGGTGAACGGCGTGGAGGGGCAGGTGACGCTGACGCTGCCGGGATCGGCGGGATCTCCGTTGGCCTCGCCCGGGTGCGGGGTGGCGGTGTCCGCTCGTGCGCCTCGTCTGGGTCGGTGGCGGGTTCCTGTGCTGTTCGTCGAGGCGCCCGAGGCGTTCGCGCTGCTGACGGACCGGTCGGTCGACGAGAAGGCCGGCGCGTCGCTGCGTTACCTCGTCGCAGTCGCGGCGCGGGCCTGTGACCTGGTGCGGCGCGGCCGCGTCCTCCCCCAGCTGGTGCGGGAGCCCGGTGGGTTCGCGGCGCGCTGGCGGCCGGTGCTGACCGGGGACGATGCGCGGTGGTTCCGCGATACGGCGGCGGCGATGCCGCCGGTGGGCCGGGCGGTCGAGGAGGAGCGCCCGTCGGCGCACGTGCTGATCGAGGCACTGGTGTGCCTGGTCGACGCCGCCGTCCGCGCGACGCTGCCCGGGCCGGTCGTCGGCGGCCGCCGTCCGGGCGTGCGATCCGCGCTGCCCGACCGGTGGGCGGCGGCGCTGACCGGCGCGGACGGTTCGCTGCCGGGCGTGCGGGAGGATCAGGCGCAGGAGCTGGCCGCCGCGCTGCACGCGTGGTTCACCGACGCGCAGGCGCTGGACCAACCGGTGCGGACGTGCTTCCGGCTGGCCGAACCGGACGGCGGTCCAGGCGGCGATCCGGACGGCGGTCCAGGCGGCGATGACGACACGTGGCGGCTGGAGTTCGCGTTGCAGTCGGCCGACGACCTGAGCGTCTACGTGCCGGCTGAGGAGGTCTGGGCAGACGGCGGACGAGCCGAGGAAACGCTGCTGGCGGGACTGGGCCGCGCCGCGCGGCTCTACCCGGCGCTCGACCGCGCGCTGCAGCGTGCCCGGCCGTGCGCACTGGAGCTGACCACGGCCGAGGCGGCGGCGTTCCTGCGCGACAGTGCGGCCCTGTTGCAGGCGGCCGGGTTCGGGGTCCGGCTCCCGGCATGGGCGGGTCGGCGGCGTGTCGGGCTGAGGATGACGGCGCGGCAGCGCAAGGGGCCGGGTTCGACGGTCGGGCAGGGGTTCGGGCTGAAGGAGCTGCTGGACTTCCGGATCGACCTGGCGATGGACGGGGAACCGATCGGCGAGGAAGAGCTGGCCGAACTCGTCCGGCTGAAGGTACCGCTCGTGCGGGTGCGGGGGCAGTGGGTCGAGCTGGACAGCGGCCAACTCGATGCGGCGCTGCGGGTCCTCCAGGAGCGGGGCCGGGGTGAGATGACCGTGGCCGAGGCACTCGGTGGGATTGCGCTGGCGGGGGAGGAGGACCTGCCGCTGGTGGAGGTCGACGCCGACGGGGTGCTGGGGGACCTGCTCTCGGGCGAGACCGACCGCCGGCTGGCGCCCGTCCCGACACCGGAGACGTTCCGCGGCACGCTGCGTCCGTACCAGGAGCGGGGGCTGGCATGGCTGTCGTTCCTGTCGGGGCTCGGGGTGGGCGGCATCCTGGCCGACGACATGGGCTTGGGGAAGACCGCCCAGACGCTGGCGCTGCTGCTGGCCGCACCGGGCCGGACCCTGCTGGTGTGCCCGATGTCGCTGGTGGGGAACTGGCAACGGGAGGCGGAGCGGTTCGCGCCGAGCCTGCGCGTGTACGCCCACCACGGCCCGGACCGGGACGTCACGCTCGCCCACGAGGCCGATCTGGTCGTCACCACCTACGGAACGGCACTGCGCGACCGGGAAGCGCTGGCGGCGGTCGAGTGGGCGCGGGTCGTCTGCGACGAGGCCCAGGCGATCAAGAACAGTGCGGCGAAGCAGGCGCAGGCGGTCCGCGCGATCCCCGCGCCGTTCCGGCTGGCGCTGACCGGTACCCCGGTCGAGAACCACTTGGCCGAGCTGTGGGCGCTCATGGAGTTCACCAACCCGGGGCTGCTCGGTCCGGCCCGTCGGTTTCGGCGGCGGTTCCAAGAGCCGATCGAGGCCCGCGCCGACGAGCAGGCCGCCGCCGCGCTCAAGCGGGCGACCGGCCCGTTCGTGCTGCGCCGCCTGAAGACCGACAAGTCGATCATCTCCGACCTGCCTGACAAGCTGGAGATGAAGACCTGGTGCACCCTGACGCCCGAGCAGGCCACCCTCTACCAATCGGTGGTGGAGGACATGATGGCCCGTATCGACGGCAGCGAGGGCATCGAGCGGCGCGGGAACGTGCTGGCCGCGATGACCCGGTTGAAACAGGTGTGCGGGCACCCCGCGCTGCTGCTCAAGGACGGCTCGGCGCTGCCGAGCCGGTCGGGAAAGCTGGCGCGGCTGGAGGAGTTGGCCGCGGAGATCGTCGAGGAGGGCGACAAGGCGCTGGTGTTCACCCAGTACGCCGAGTTCGGCACGGTGCTGCAGCCGCACCTGCAAGCCCTGCTGGACCGCCCGGTGCTGTGGTTGCACGGCGGCCTGACCAAGCGGCGGCGGGCCGAACTCGTGGACCGCTTCCAGCACGACGTCGGGCCGATGGTCTTCCTGCTGTCACTGAAGGCGGCCGGGACCGGCCTGAATCTGACGGCCGCGAATCACGTGATCCACCTGGACCGCTGGTGGAACCCGGCGGTGGAGAACCAGGCGACCGACCGGGCGTTCCGGATCGGCCAGACCCGCAACGTGCAGGTCCGCAAGTTCATCTGCCTCGGCACCCTGGAGGAGCGGATCGACGAGATGATCGAACGCAAGCAGGCCCTGGCCGAGCGGGTCGTCGGCACCGGTGAGGACTGGATCTCGGAGCTGTCCACCGACCGGCTCCGCGACCTGTTCGCGCTGGACCAGGAGAAGGCGGTGACATGAGCCCTTGGTTCGAAGCGTCCTGGCCGATCCAGGTCGAGGGCGGGCTCAAAGCGAGATCGCGGCGCGGCTCCATCGGTGCGCAATGGTGGTCGCGGCGGTTCATCGACGTCCTGGAGGACATCTGCGACCCCGGTAGGCTCTCGCGCGGCCGCGCCTACGCCCGCAAGGGCCAGGTCCTGTCGCTGGAGGTCGCTCCCGGCGAGGTCCGCGCGCTGGTGCAGGGGTCGCGTCCCCGCCCCTACAAGGTCGCGCTGCGGATCGACGCCTACGACGCGGACGAGTGGGGGGACCTGACCGACGCGTTGGCCGCGCGGGCCGTCCACCGCGCCAAGCTTCTGGCCGGAGACATGCCGCCGGAGATCGAGCAGGTCTTCGACGACCTGGAGCTGCCGCTGTTCCCCGACGGCTCCGAACTGGAGATGGACTGCTCCTGCCCGGACTGGGGATGGCCGTGCAAGCACGTGTCCGCAGCCCTGTACCTGCTGGCCGAGGCGTTCGACGACGACCCGTTCCTGGTCCTGGCCTGGCGGGGCAGGGCCAGGGAGGACCTGCTGGACGACCTGCGCAGCGCCCCCACCGATGAGGAGCCGCGACGCCCCGGATTGCTCGATGTGGAGGACGCCCCGTTCGCCGAGCGCATGGAAGACTTCTTCACCGGCGGACGGGTGCCGCGCGTCGCCCCGGCCCCCGCCCCGGCGGACCTGCTGCTGCGCGCTCTGGAGCCTCCCCGAGTCGAGGTGCGCGGCACGCCACTGCTCGACCTGCTCGATCCCGTGTACCAGAGTCTCGCCGCCCAGGACGAGGAGGACCCGCTGCCGGGCCCCTGAGCGCGCCCGAGGCGTCGCGGCGAGGATCAGAGGAAGCGCGTGCTCTCGGCAGCGCCGCCGGCAAGCCCCAACCCCCGTCCTGGTCGCCGCTAAGCCTCTACCAGCTTCACAAGGGCTTCCCGCTTGCCTGAAGGGGCGTCACGCAGCACCTGTCGAGCACGCAAAAGAGCATCCACATCAGCAGTGGCGGCGGCGACCTCTGCAGCAACCGAGTCGATCTTTCCGAGTCCGGCGTCAGCAAGCCAGCGAGACACCTGTGCCCAGGAGTACAGCTTGACGCGACTTCCGCGATGGATGACGGGAGCGGGAAAACCTCCAGGCCCGCGTTCGCCGGTCGTCCAATGCCCGACCGCTGCGGCGGACCTGCTGGTCTTCTCGGCGATGTCGTCGATGGTGACCAGGTCCTCCATGACACCGGTCACCGACAGCCCACTGCGCTCGCTGTCGTCGATGGCCGACAGGATCGCCCTGATCGCGTTGGGCGCCTCGCGTGAGAACAGGATGGTGCCACCCTGCTCGTCACCGGAAAGCTGACCGTCACCGCAACGCGCGTACAGCCGCTCCGCGGCCTCCTCAAGGTCGCTGACCGGACCGACTTCAAGCTCGAACCAATAGATGCTCATCAGTCCCTCCCTTCCTGCTCAGCCACCTTGGCGTTGTGCTGTCGCATTCGTCTCCGGATCTTCTCTGCCCCGTGTTCGTCGACGTCAGGAGTTCCGTTGATCGAGAACGGAGGCGTACAGCAGCCAGGTCCGCCAGGGCAGGACGCTCTCGCATAGGCGTGAGCCCGTCCACTCGTGTACGTGACCTTCCACCCGGCTTCCTCCAGCTCCTTGATGGCCGCCCGCGTGTGCTTGCCTGGCATGTAGATATTGTACTACTCATGTAGGGCTAGGCTAACATCCTCGTCCGGCGACACCCAACGGAGTTCTCCCCCAGGGCCGCATGGCCCTGGGGGAGCACAGCCATGCGTGCCGTCTAGTCCAACCAAGGTCGAAGCGGCCGCCGTGTCGCATGGAGCAATTAGACCCCCTGGTCTGCGTCGGACCGTAGGTGGGCGGCCCAGGCGATGGGGCAACCGTGGATGCCGCCGGCCGCCCGACCAGACCGCCAAGCAAGGCGAGCTCCGAGTAGTCGATTCGTAGCACAGCGTGATAGCTTGGCGAGGAACACAATCCGCTTATCGGCTTCTCGCTCGTGAGCGAGCTGGGTTTTCGCAGGTCAGTACAGCGCTGGGACGCTGTGACCTGAAAAGCGGAGGGTCGGCGGTTCGACCCCGCCCCTGCCCACACTCGCAAGCAGCACAAAGGCCCGGTACCTCATCAGGTGCCGGGCCTTTTGTACAGCAACGGTCTCAGCCGAAAAGCGCATCATCCAGCTTTCCGAGGGCCGTCCGCTTCTTTTCCGGGGCCGCATGCGCGTGGGTCGTCGTGGTCACTTCGATGTCGCTGTGCCTGACGATGTGCGGCGGGACGCGGAGTGTGTCGGCGATCGGCTGGTTGTGCGCGATGCGTGAAATCTTGGTGGGCGGGAGGGTGTCGCCGGCTGGTCGGTGACGACGGCGGTCGTGGCGGTGCTGGTTTAGAGGTCTATGACTACCTTGCCGTGGACGTGGCGGCCGGCTTGGAGTTCGGCTGCGCGGCGGATCTGCTCGAGCGGGAAGGTCGCCGTGATGGGCACGCGGAGCCGGCCCGCCGCGACCAGGCGGGCGATCTCTTCCAGGGCGCCGGGGGCCGCGTTCGCGC
Organism: Actinomadura sp. RB99; assembly: GCF_014706005.1. Taxonomy (NCBI): domain Bacteria; kingdom Bacillati; phylum Actinomycetota; class Actinomycetes; order Streptosporangiales; family Thermomonosporaceae; genus Actinomadura; species Actinomadura sp. RB99. The sequence goes on from NZ_JABMCA010000058.1 coordinate 19,128, forward strand.
CGTTGGCCGCGGGCACGCCGTCGACCTGCGCGGCGATGGTGCAGATGCGGCCGTCCGGGACGCCGAGTTCCCTTGCGGCGTGCGCTGTCTCCGTCCCGTGCAGGTCGATGGCGGCGGTGACGCCGCCGGGGGCGAGGGTTCGGACCCGGTCGGCCAGGCCGTCGCCGTAGGCGACCGGGTCGGCTCCGAGATCGCGCAGGAAGTCGGATGACGTGGCCGATCCCGTCCCGATCACGCGAGCTCCCGCGATCCGGGCCAGTTGGACGGCGAACACCCCGACCCCGCCCGCCGCGCCGCCGATCAGCACCGTGTCGTCCGGGCCGGGGTCGACCAGGGCGAGGGCGGCGGCTGCCGTGCGGCCGGCGATCGTGAGGGTGGCGGCGGTGCGGTCGTCGACGCCGTCCGGAGTGCGATGGGCCTCGTTCGCCGCGGTCCCCCCGGCCGCGTCGATCACCACGAAGTCGGCGACGGCGCGGGACAGCGCGCCCCCGAACACCCGGTCGCCGGGTGCGAAGCCGGTCACCCCGTCACCGGCCTGGTCGACCAGCCCCGCATAGTCGGTCCCGAACCCGGCCGGGAGGCTCAGGCCGAACCGGGCGGCGGTGTCCGCGTCGGCGGTCATGATCCAGTCCATCGGGTTCAGACCGGCGGCGGTGACCCGCACGCGGATCTGTCCCGGACCGGCCTGCGGAGCGGGGACCTCGCGGACGTCCAGCACTTCGGGTCCGCCGAATGAATCGAGCCGGACCGCCCTGCTCCCGCCCGCCGGCGGTTGATCGCTCTGTTCCTGCATGGACGTCCCTCTTTCTGAAACGGACTATGCTCCGTTTCCATGGACGACCGTAACACAACCGGAGCGTGATCCGTTTTGGCTGAGGCGGAGAAGCGCGCGCCCCGGGCGGACGCGGCCCGCAACCGCGACCAGTTGCTCGCGGTGGCGACCCGCGTGTTCGTGTCGGCCGACGCCGAGCCGTCGATGCGTGCGATCGCCCGCGAGGCCGGGGTCGGCATCGCCACGCTCTACCGGCACTTCCCGACCCGCGAGTCGCTGGTCGACGCGGTCTACCGGGACCAGGTCGCGCGGCTGACGACCGGCGCCCGCGAGCTGCTCGGCCGGCTGCCCCCGGCCGCGGCGATGCGGCGCTGGATGGACCTGTTCGGGGACTGGATCGCGACGAAGAACGGGATGCTCGACACGCTGCTCGCGATGATCGAGTCGGGCGAGATCGCCCATGCGCAGACCCGGAGCGAGCTCCTGGCGGCCATCACCGCGATCCTCGACGCCGGTCGCGCGGCGGGCGACCTCCGCTCCGACGTCGCCGCCGACGACATCGCCGCCGCCCTCATCGGCATCTTCACCGTGGCCCCCCGGCGCGAGCACGAAGCCAAGGCCGGTCGCCTGCTGGACCTCCTGATGGACGGCCTCCGGCCCGCCGTGCGGTCGGCCTGAGGCCGGAACGAGGCGGTGGCCGACGGCGTCCGGGCGACATCCGAGCGGGTAGCACCGGGTATGGGTAGGGTCGGCACGCTTCGGGGGAGGTCGATATGGCGGAGGTCATCGCGGGGTTGGCGGTTCCCGAGACGGCGGCGGTCGCCGACGCGACCGGCCTGATCCGGGAGACGACCGGCCCTTTCCTCTTCCACCACTCCCGGCGGGTCTTCTTCTTCGGTCTGATTCAGGCGCGAAAGCTCGGTGTGGAGCCGGACCCGGAGCTTCTCTACCTGGCGGCCATGTTCCACGACGCCGGGCTCTTGAATCCCTTTTCCGACGTTGAGCAGCGCTTCGAAGTCGATGGCGCCGACCACGCGCGCAGGTTCCTTCTGGACCGGGGGTTCTCGACGGCGGCCGCTCAGACCGTCTGGACGGCGGTCGCGCTGCACACCACGCCGGGCATCCCCGTCCGGATGGGCCCGGAGATCGCGGCCACGCACCTCGGCGTCCTGACCGACGGGATCGGCTTCGGGCTGGACGGACTGGAACGCGAGCAGGTGGACGAGATCCTCGCCGTCCACCCGCGCGGGGACTTCAAGAACGAGTTCCTGCGGGTCTCCGTCGAGGGGCTCAAGGACCGTCCCGGCACCACGAACGGCACGGTGAACTCCGATCTGCTCGAACACTTCGTCCCCGGCTTCCACCGGACGACGATGGTCGAGCGCGTCCTCGGCTCACCGTGGCCGAGCTGACAGGACGCCTGATCAGGGCCGTGTTCGTGGTGGGTTGGTCGTTGCCGAGCGGGTATCGGGTCGATGTCGGCCCAGCCTCAGCGCGCCGGCGTTCTGGAAAGGAGCGAGCATGCGAGCGATCACCGCACGGGACCGTGACGCGGGCGTCGGCGGCCTCACGCTGACCGACGTGCCCTACCCGCACGCAGCGGAGAACGACGTCATCGTGCGCGTGCACGCCGCGGGCTTCACCCCCGGAGAGCTCGACTGGCCGGGGACGTGGACCGATCGCGCCGGTCGCGACCGGACGCCCAGCGTCCCCGGGCACGAGCTGTCGGGAGTGGTGGTCGAACTCGGGTACGGAACCACCGGCCTCACCGTGGGCCAGCGGGTGTTCGGGCTGACCGACTGGACCCGCAACGGCTCCCTGGCCGAATACACCGCGGTGGAGGCCCGCAACCTCGCTCCCCTGGCGGCCGACGTCGACCACACCGTGGCCGCCGCGCTGCCCATTTCGGGGCTGACGGCATGGCAGGGACTGTTCGACCACGGCCGCCTCACGACGGGTCAGACCGTCCTCGTCCACGGCGCCGCGGGCGGTGTCGGCTCGATCGCCGTCCAGCTCGCGCGGGAGGCGGGCGCCCGCGTGATCGGCACCGGCCGGGCCGGCGACCGGGACGTGGCGCTCGGCCTCGGCGCGCAGAAGTTCCTCGACCTGGGCGCGGACGATCTGCGGGACGCCGGGGAGGTGGACGTCGTGTTCGACGTCATCGGCGGAGAGATCCTCGAACGATCGACCGGACTGGTGCGGCCGGGCGGCACCCTCGTCACCATCGCCATGCCGCCCACCGTGCAGCCCGATGACGGGCGAGCCGTCTTCTTCGTCGTCGAGCCCGACCGCGCCCTGCTGGCCGAACTCGCGCGCCGCCTTCAGGACGGACGGCTCAAGCCCATCGTCGGCGACGTGCGGCCGCTCTCCGAGACGGCCTCCGCGTTCGCCCGCCACCGCCGCACGCCCGGCAAGACGATCATCCGGGTCGCGGACGAGGAGGGCTGACGTCGGCCTCGCCGCGCGGGAGGCGGTCGCTGACGTCGGCCTCGCCGCGCGGGAGGCGATCAGGGACGGGGTGGGCGGAGGCCGTCGATGAGGATCGACAGCAGTCGCGGTCCCCGCGCGTCGAGTTCGGCGTCGTCCAGGCGTGACAGCCAGCTGATGAGCACGATGACGTCGCGGGCCTCGGCGTCGGCGCGGACACTGCCGGTGGAGCGGCCAGCGGCCAGGAGGAGCTCCACCGCCTCGCCGATCGGGCCGAGGCTGTGGGCGGCGAGGTCGCGCCACGTCGCCGCTTCGATGGCGGCGAACACGTCGCGCTTGACCCGGGCGTAGGCGGCGACGCGGTCGAACCACGCCGCCAGCGCGTCGAGCGGTTCGTGGGTCTCCAGCAGGCGTGGAGCGGCGGCGACGAGTTCTTCCACTTCGCGGCGGTACACCTCGGCGAGGAGGTCCTCGCGCGTCGGGAAGTGCCGGTACAGCGTGCCCTGCCCTATGCCGCAGGCCTTCGCGACGGCGTTGAGCTTCAGCTCGCCCGGCTCGCGCACGAGGTCGCGGGCCGCCTGGAGGATCCGCTCGCGGTTGCGCTGGGCGTCCGCACGCCGCGCCGCGCCTTTGACAGAAGCGGACACGTGTCCGTTAGGCTGGTCGGAGTAACCGGACATGTGTCCCATTCTAGGCGGAGGTTCTCCATGACCATCCAGGGCAAGGTCGTCGCCATCACGGGGGCCAGCAGCGGCATCGGCGAGGCCACGGCCCGCCACCTCGCGTCGGAGGGCGCGGCCGTCGTCCTCGGCGCTCGCCGGACCGAGCGGCTGGACCGGCTCGTCGGCGAGATCGAGGCCGCCGGCGGGGAGGCGGCTGCCCTCCGGGTGGACGTCACCGATCCCGGCGACCTCCAAGCACTCGTCGCCGGGGCCGTCGAGCGCTTCGGCCGGCTGGACGTCCTGGTCGGCAACGCCGGGGTCAGCCGGATCGGCCCCGTCGCCGACCTGGACGTGGAGGGCTGGTCGGCGATGGTCGACGTCAACGTCAAGGGGATCCTGCACGGCATCGCCGCGGCCCTGCCGGTGTTCCGCCGCCAGGGCACCGGTCACCTCGTGACGGTCGTATCGACCTCCGGCCTGAAGATCGTTCCCACTCAGGCGGTGTACGCGGGGACGAAGAACGCGGTGCGCACCCTGATGGAGGGCCTGCGGCAGGAGAGCACGGACGGGGTCCTGCGGACGACGTCGATCTCCCCCGGCTACGTCCGCACCGAGCTCATCGACAACGCCGTGGACGACCCGGCCGTGCGCGAGCAGGCCAGGCGGAACATGGCCGACCTCGGCATCGACCCCCTGGCGGTGGCCCGCGCGATCGCGTTCGCGATCGACCAGCCCGACGACGTCGAGATCGGCGACCTGACCATCCGGCCGTCCCGCCAGGGCTGATCGTCCCGGAGGGTCAGATGTCGGCTTCGATGGCGAAGGTGTTGCCGTCCGGGTCCTGGAACCAGGCGATGCGCCCGCCCCCGGCCCGCGGGCAGATCCCCCTGGCGTCGCACTCGAACTGGTCGTAGCGGACGAACTCGACCCCGGACGAGGCGAGTTCGTCCACGATCTGGTCGATGTCGTCGACGTACCACGTCGCCAGCGTCGCGTCGGTCTTTCCGGCGGTGACGGACTGGTACACGTTCAGCGCCGGGCCGCCGCCGGACGCGTAGACGCGGCTGCCGCCGATGATGTCGGCGCTGGGACCGGTCTGCAGGACCTCGAGGCCCAGTCTGCCTTCGTAGAACGCGACGGCCTTCTCGATGTCGGAGACGGCGACGGACGTCCTGACGTCATACGTGCTCAAGGGCATGAACCACTCTCTCACACACGATCGGCTCGGACCTTGGGGTGCCTCGAAGGCCGCCTTACCGCGGGCATTGGCGGGGAAGGCGGACTTTTCCGGGAGTGTGCTTGAAGGTGTTCATCACGAGCCATTCGTCCAGTTCCGGATCGAAAAGGTTCTGGACGCCGAACTGGAGCACCTGCCAGAAGGTCCCCCGGTCGCGCTGGTCGACGTAGACGTCACCGAGGGCGAGCGGAAAGCGGAGGAACTTGCCGGGCGGGAGTTGCGGCACGACGACGCCGACCCTCCAGTGGTTCACGTGGCGCCGCGGGTTCCGCTGCAGCGTCTCCCGTCCGACGAAGCGCGAGGTGCCGAGCTTCTGGTTCAGGGTGTCCAGGTTGAATCCGGGAATGCGGGAGCATTCGTGGTCGTTGAGGCCGGGCCATTTGTAGGTCAGCGTGTAGAGCGAGTTCCGGTAGATGAGGTTCGTGAACCAGATCGGGTAGCGGGGGCCGCCCGCGATCATCTGGCTGTCGCCGTCTCGTCCCGTCCAGGTGAAGGGCACCGTCACGCCGAGGTCCCGGACGATGTATTTGCCCCTTCCGTGGAAGTTCCGCAGCAGCTTGGGCGGGAGCGGCCCGGCCTTTCCGCCGGCGGTTCCGGGCGACGGCGCCATGCCGGTCCGGTCCGCGGCGACGGCGGGGGTCAGGGCCGAGAGGGCGAGCATTCCGGCGACTGTTCCCGACATGGCCGCCCGGCGTGTCCGATTCACGGTTCTCCTCGGATGCTGCGTCGCGCGCCGCCGCGGCGCTGCATCCTCACGCAGCGATGCAATTGCACCGTCCCCCGCCTCGGAGACGACGAAAACCACAGGTGGGTCATGGTGTGTTCTTGCGCCGGTGAGCGCCCCGCGCGTACTCAGACGCCGTCGACCTCCATGGTCGTGACCGTGTTCGACTCGTGGACCACCGTGAGCAGACCGCCCTGCAAATCGGCGTCGGGCCGGCGCGCGTAGCGGCGTGCGGCGGGGGCGTCGATCGTGTCGGTGACCCATACTCGGGCCGCGTTCGCGCCTTCGGTCAGCGACCGCAGATCGTAGGTGACGGTTCGTTTCCGGCCGCCGTTGACGGTCACCAAAACCAGCCGCCCGGCGGACGGGTCGTGGGCGGCGACGGTGTTCGTGTGCCCGGATTTCAGGATCCGCATCCCCGGCCTGATATGGCGGCTGTATTGAGCGAGGACGTGATACTTCGTGTTGACGCCGCCCACTTCGCCTTTGAGCGTGCCCGGCGCTCCGCCGGTCGGATTCGGGGCCCGGTCGTCGTACTCGCCGTCCAGCAGCCCCCAGTCGAGCGCCTCGACGGGCTGCCAGCAGACCCATCCGGCCGCCCGGAGATACCGGATGTCGCGGCTGATGCTCAGCGCCATCGCCAATCCGTCGGGCTCGCCTTCGGCGTACTCGGACTGCCATATCGGAGTCTCTTCGCCGACGGCTTCGCGGAGCTTGGTACGGCTGCGGCCTTTCTCGTCGGGCTCGTAGGCGTGGACGTTGACCCGGCCGAGGAGCCGTCTGGCGCCTTCGGTGAGCTTCTGCCAGGTGTCGACCGCGTCCATATAGCGGCATTCGTCGGAGGCGGCGATCAGCACGTCGCCGAGGCCGTGCTCGTCCAGCGCGCGGCGCAGGCACTCGATGACCGCTTCCTGCGCGCCGAGGGTGAAATGGCACCCCTCCTGGTTCTGCCGCGCGTGCCAGGCGGTCAGCGAGGGCTCGTTGAACGGCTCGACCGACGAGAAGCGGATGCCCCAGTCGTCGCGGGCGCGCCGGGCCACCGCCGCGATGAAGCGGGCGAACGCGTCCTGGTACTGGAATTCCAGGTTGTCCTGCTCGCCTTGCTCGGCGCCGGAGGGATTCCCGTTGACGGTCATCCACCAGGGCGGTGAAACCGAGAACATCTCGAAGGTGTCGGCGCCGGCGTCGCGCGCCTTCGCCAGCATGCTCCGCTGGTTCGGGTCCGCGCTCCAGTTCCACCTTTCGCCGTCGTAGTACGTCTCGATCTGCTTGCGCCGGACGATGGCGGGCGACTCGACCATCGCCGAGCCGCCCGTCCAGGTGCAGGCCCCGAGGTTGTAGCGCACGATGTTCAGGCCCAGGCCGGGAAGCTCGATCTCGCGGCCGGAGGTCGTCACCCTGGTCGTGTCCAGGCCGAACAGGGCCGCGGCCAGGTCGTCCCTCGCGCCCAGTCCGGTGTTCGCCCACCAGGACAGGCAGGTCCCCCAGCCGTCCCATATGTACGCGCCCTCGGGATCGATGACCCGCTCATCGGACATGTCCACGCCTTCGCTCGTCCGTCGCCACCCGGGATGTGTTCGGACGAGCAGGCGCTATCCAGCGCTTTCCAGAACTTTGCCTGATCGATTCCCGAAAGAGGCTCCGGGCTCTTTCCTTATGCGGCGCAGGGCGTGCTTGCGGGAAGGCGGCCCGCACGGAAAGCGGCCGGGGAGACGCCCATGAGCGCGTGGAAGTCGGCCGTCATGTGGGACTGGTCGTAGTAGCCGGTATCGGAGGCGAGGCCCGCCCACTGCGCGGAGCCCGCGCGGGCCAGCACCGTGCGGACCCGCTGGATGCGGGCGAAGCGCTTGGGCGGCAGGCCGACCCGGTCGGTGAACAGGTCGCGCAGGTGGCGCTCGCTGACCGAGAGCCGCCGGGCGAGCGCGGCGACCCGTTCCCCGGTGGTGGACAGCGACTCGACGGCCTCGCGGAGCAGCAGGTCGCGCGCGTCCGCGCCGTCGCGCAGCCCGTCGAGCAGCGCGTGCTCGACGGCCCGCAGGATCGCGTCGGGGCCGGTCAGCTCGTTGAGCCGGGCTTCGAGGCGGGCGGCGCGGTCGCCCCACAGGTCGGTGAGCGGGACGGCCCGGTCGCGCAGCTCGCCGGCCGGGACGCCGAGCAGCGTCCGGGCGGCGCCCGGGCGCAACCGGGCCCGGACGCACATCGGCAGGTCCTTGCCCGGGTTGTAGGAGGCGCGGCTGCGGGGGCCGACCACGCGGAGGTCGCCGTCCCGGGCGCCGGTCCTGCGGTAGACGAGCGCGGTGGCGGCGTCGGGGAGGTGGACGATCGGCCGGGCGCCGTCGGGCCGCATCAGCGTCGCGTCGGCGATCCAGGGCCGCAGCGCGGGCATGGGGGTCATCGCGTCCACGCCGACGACTCTACGGCCTGCCGGTTCTTCCTATATCCGCCGTAGGGCGGGGCGGCAGAGTGCCCGGCATGATCCTCGTGACGGGTGCGACGGGCACCATCGGAACAGAAGTGGTCCGGATCCTGGCCGAGCGCGGCGAGCGGGTCCGGGCGATGACGCGGAACCCGGAGGGCAGGAGCCTGCCGGCGGAGGTCGTCCGGGGCGACTTCGACGACCCCGGCTCCCTGGACGGCGCGGTGGCCGGGTGCGACGCGGTCTTCCTGCTGGACGCGCCGGGCCCCTGGATCGAGCGGCACGACCGGGCGATGCTCGACGCCGCGCGGTCCGGGGGCGTCCGAAGGGTGGTGAAGCTGTCGGCCATCGGCACCGGCGAGGACACCGAGGTCAGGGCAGGCGGCTGGCATCTTCCCGGCGAGCAGGCGCTGCGTGAGGGCGAGGCGGAGTGGACGATCCTGCGGCCGAGCAGCTTCGCCACCAACACGCTGCACTGGGCCTCCATGATCCGCGCGGGGCGGCCGGTCGCCAACCTGACCGGGAACGGCGCCCAAGGCGTGATCGATCCGCGCGACGTCGCCGAGGTGGCGGTCGCGGCGCTGACCGCGCCGGGCCACGCCGGGCGGACCTACACACTGACCGGCCCCGAACTGCTGAGCGCGCCCGACCAGGTGGCGATCCTGCGGGAGGTGCTCGGCCGCCCGATCGGGATCGTCGACGTGCCGCCGGAGGCGGCGAAGGAGCAGATGATCGCGGCGGGCCGGGACCCGGAGTTCGCCGAGGGCGCGATGCGCGGCCAGCGGTTCATCGCCGAAGGGGGGAACGCCCGGCTGACCGCCGACGTGGCCGCCGTCCTCGGCCGTCCGGCGCGCACCTACGCGACGTGGGCCCGCGACCACCGGGCCGCGTTCGAATGAGCGGGCGGCGCCGGAGGCGGGCGCGGCTCAGCGATCCGTGCCGGTGAAGGCGCCGGCGGCGGCGGCCAGGGCGGCGGTCCGGGCGGCGTGGTCGGGGAGGTCCGGGTCGGGGGGTGTGCGGAGGAGCACGAGGTGGTGGTAGACCGGGGCGGTGGCGGCGATCAGGAGCTGCCTGGCGTTGGTGGCCGGGGGGAGTTCGCCGCGGCGGACGGCCCTGGTGACGACGATCTCGCAGCGGGCGTAGCGGTCCTCCCAGAGCCGCCGCTGGGCGCGCTCGGCCTTCTCGGAGCGGAACGACGCGGCGATCAGGGCCGCCATGACCGGCGGCCGCGCGGTCATGGCGTCCTGGATCTCGCGGTTCAGCCCGGCCAGGTCGCGTTCCAGGGAGCCGGTGTCCGGGGGCTGCCAGGCGTCGTCGGCCGCCGCGTCCAGGACGTCGGCGAGCAGGCCGCCGACGTCGCCCCACCGCCGGTGGACGGTGGCGCGGTGGACGCCGGCGCGGGCGGCGACGGCCTCGACGGTGAGGCCGTCGAACCCGTGCTCGCCGAGTTCGGCGAGGACGGCGTCGTGGACCTGCGTCCGGACGCGGGCGGTGCGGCCGCCGGGGCGGCGCCGCGGCGGCGCGGGCCCGTCGTCTGCCGGTGGCGTCATCGGTGGTGCTCCGGTTGCTCGGTGGGACGGCGTCGTGCCAGTATCTTAATGCATCAATTGTCGCATTAGTGTGGACCGTCCCGCCGGGCGGACCCGCCCCGCCAGAAGGAACGGCCCGCCATGCCGCCCGTGCCCGCCGACCCGGACGTGCTGCACCCGATCCCGGGCCGGCCGCGCGTCGTGCTGCTGAAACCCCTGGTCACGTCCCCGCTGATCGAGGTCGGCGAGTTCTCCTACTACGACGACCCGGACGACCCGACCGCATTCGAGACCCGCAACGTGCTCTACCACTACGGGCCGGAGAGGCTCGTCATCGGGAGGTTCTGCGCGCTCGGCGAGGGCGTGCGGTTCCTCATGAACGGCGCGAACCACCGCATGGACGGGCCGTCGACGTTCCCCTTCCCGATCATGGGCGGCTCCTGGGCCGAGCACGCATGTCCGGCGACATCGACGCGCTGGAGGCCGCCGCGCCCCCGCGCCCTTGACCGCGGGGGCGGGTGGCGGCGGCGCACGGCTCCGCGGCGGCGACGCCGCGAGTAGCCTTGGGCGGTGTTCTCGTCTCAGGGGCCGTCGCTGCGCGAACTGGCGGTGCAGGCGCTGTCGTCGGTCGAGCGGGGCTACGACCTGCTCGCCCCGAAGTTCGACCACACGCCTTTCCGCACGTCCGACGCCGTTCTCGACGCGACCGCCGAGGCGCTGCGGTCGCTCGGGCCGTTCGGCCGGGGGCTGGACGTGTGCTGCGGCACCGGCGCGGGCCTGCGGACGCTCGGGGCCGTGTGCCGGGAGCGGATCGCGGGCGTCGACTTCAGCGCCGGGATGCTCGCGGAGGCGCGCGAAGCGCATCCGGACGCGGAGCTGGTCCGGGCGGACGTCCGGAGCCTTTCCCTCGCCGCGGAATTCGACCTCGCCGTGACCTTCGGGGCGCTCGGCCACCTGCTGCCCGCCGAACGCCCCGCCGTTTTCACCGGGGTGCGTCGGGCGCTGCGTCCCGGCGGGCTCTTCGCCTTTCCGCTCGGCGGCCCGCTGCCGATCACGTCGCCCTGGTATTGGGCGCTGCTCGGATTCGACGCGGTCATGCGCGTCCGGAACGCGGTGTGGCGTCCCCCGTTCGTCATGTACTACCGCACCTGCCCGCTGAGCGCGGTCACCAAGGATCTGGCGGCGGCCGGATTCAGCGTGACGACCGTTCCCCTGACGGCTCTGGGCCGGCGAGACAACGGCACTCCCCGCGCCCGCCTCGTCCTCGCGCGAAAGCCCACCTGAAACAGTTCTGTCGGCCCCGGCCGCTACTCTCACGCCGTCGTCGGACGGACGAGGGAGCGCGGGCATGGGAGCCAAGACCGGACTGCTGGTGTACGCGGACGGCGACGTCGGCGGGATCCTCCGCGCCGCCCCCGCACCGGACCGGGACGCGACCGCGGCGCTGCTCGACCGGCTGTATCCCGGTTGGTCGGTCCAGGAGGACAAGCCGTCCACGCTCGGCGACGGCTGCTATCCGCCCTACGGGACGACGTACGCGACCAGCCTTCCGGGGCTCGACATCGTCTGCGACCAGCGGGTCATGCTCGGCGAGCCGTCGCGGCTCCCGGCCCGCCTGGTCGAGGCGGGCGCGGGGCGCAGGCTGGTCCTGCACGCGATGCACAGCGTCGTCGACTGGCTGGCCTTCGCGGTGTGGGAGGACGGGCGGCTGGTCCGCTCGCTGAGCCTGTCGCCCGACAACGGAGTGATCGAGAACATCGGCGAGCCGTTCCCGTTCGAGGCGCCGTACTGGGCCGGGGAGCATCCCGTGCCGCATGACCCCGTCTGGACGGAGGAGCCGTATCCGCTGCCGTTCCACCCCCTGGATCTCGGCGAGGACGCGTTGCGCGGGCTGCTGGGGTTCGTGCTGGAAGGGGAGGTCCGGCCGGACGACGCCGATCCCCACGAGGTGGAGCTTCTCGGGTTCCGGCTCACCGACCCGTCCGATCCGGACGAGGTCGCCAGGCATAAGGCCGAGATCGCGGAAGCCGTGAGCAGGATGGGGCCGCCGCGCCGCTTCACCTACGGCGCCGACGGTTCGCTGATAGAGATCACCGCGGAGGGCCCAGGGGATCAGCGCTGACGCGAGGGGTCGTACCCGGAGGGTGTGTCAGTTTCCGGTCACGTTTCGTGCTGGCGTGCGCCAAAAGCGCACTGGCTGCGGTTGCGGAGGGCGGAACAACGGGGATCTTTCGGGCACTCACATCCGGCGCGAGCATGGGGAGGCCAACGATGACCAGAACGGCGCACGGCTCGGCCCGGCACCTGCGGCCGACGTCCGGATGGCTCACGTTCGCCGGCACCCTCGCCATGGTGATCGGCGCGTTCAACGTCATCGACGGCCTGGTCGGCCTGTTCAAGGACAACTACTACCTCGTCAACGGCAACCAGATCCTGGTGTTCGACTTCACCTCGTGGGGCTGGTTCTGGCTGATCCTCGGCGCCTTCCAGATCGCCGTCGGCGCGGGGATCATCGCCGGGCGGATGTGGGCGCGCGTCGTCGGCGTCATGTTCGCCGTCCTCACCGCGATCGGCCACATCGCGTTCCTGCGGGCCTTCCCGCTCTGGTCGGTGCTGACCATCGCGATGTCCATCCTGCTGATCTACGCGCTCACCGCGCCGTCGTCGCGGGCCCGGGGCTGAGCCCGCCCACCACGGCCCGGGCCGCGGCACGGTGCTCCTCCGCCGCCGCCGGGTCCGTCCCGTCGAGGACGGCGGCGATGCCCTCGTGGGCCAGCGCCTCCTCGTGCCGGTACCCGACCTCCGGGGCCAGCTCCAGCGCCCGCCGGTGCAGCCGCAGGGCCTCCTCGGGCAGCCCCGCCAGCCGGCACGTCTCGCCGTAGCCGTTCAGGAAGTGGATCTTCCAGTGCTCCTCGAACAGCTCGTCGAGCAGCGCGAACGCCCGCCGGTGGGCGTCCAGCGCCTCCTCGTACCGGCCCATCCGGCGCAGGGCGACGCCGAGGCAGTTCAGGCACCACGCCTCGTTGTGCTTGTGGCCGTCCTCGCGCGCCAGGTCGAGGGCCTCGTGCAGATGCCGGACGGCCTCGCCGGGCTCCTCGCCGGCGATGGCCACACCGAGCGTGATCCGGGCCGTCAGCGCGGGCGCCCATGACGGGTCGGAGTGCGGGACCTCCAGGGCCCTGCGAGCCAGCCGCGCCGCCTCCTCGCGGTGCCCGAGCTGCAGCATCGCCCACGCCTCGTACGCGGTGGCGTGGGCGGCGCCCATCGGGCAGCCGGCCGCCTCGTACAGCCGCCCGGCCGTCCGGAACAGCTCCAGCGGCTCCTCGACGTGCCCCTCGTCCCACTTCAGGTAGCCGCGGCGCAGAACCAGCTCCGCCTGCGACAGGGCGTCCCCCGCCCGCGACACCAGCGGCGCCGCCGCCTCGTACGCGGCGCCGGCCTCCGCCATCCGGCCCGCGTTGTACCGCGCGAAGCCGAGGTCGCTGTGCGCCTCGGCGAGCGAGAGCGGGTCGCCGAGGCGCCGCGCGGCGTCCACCGACCGCTCGAAGAGGACGTTGAGCTGCGTCGTCCCGCAGCGCCGCGCGAAGTACGCCCGCATGAAGCGCGGCAGCTCGCACACGTGCGCGTCGGCGCCGGCGGCCACCGCGGCGTGGAAGGCGGCCATCAGGTTCCCGTACTCGGCGCCGAACCAGGCGAGCGCCGCGTTCTTGTCGGGGAAGCGCGGCAGCCCGGCCGGGGCCCGGCCCGCCGAGGCGGCCCGGCTGCCCGCCGGGAACGGCATCGCGGCGTCGGCGGCTGCGGCGGCGTGCACGTAGTAGTCGAGGACGCGGCTCAGCGCCCGCTCCCGCTCCGCCGGGGACTCGTGCTCGGCGGCGGCCCGGCGCGCGTGCTGGTGCACCAGGTCGTGCAGCCGGTAGCGGCCCGCCGCCGGCTGCTGGACGAGGTGCGCGTCGAGCAGGTCCTCCAGCATGGCCAGGGCGGTGCGCGGCGGGACGTCCGCGAGCGCCGCCGCCACGTACTCGTCGAACGACGCCCCGGGCAGCTCCCCCAGCAGCCGGAACAGGCGGCGCTGCGCCCGGTCGAGCTGCCGGACCGACATCGCGAACGCGGTGTCGAACTCGCCGGCGCCCTCCGCCATCCGCTCGACGAGGATGCCGACGGTCCAGCCCGGCCGGTGCCGCAGCCGGGCCGCGGCGAGCCGCAGCGCGAGCGGCAGGTGCCCGCACAGCCGCAGCACCTCCGCCGCGGCCTCCGGCTCGCGGGCCAGCCGGCCGCCGGGACCGCCGGACCCGCCCGCCTCGCCGCTCGCGCGGGCCAGCAGCTCCGCGCTCTCCTCCGGGGACAGCACGTCCAGCGACACCGGGGGCACCTCGTCCAGGCCCAGCAGCCGGTTGCGGCTGGTGATCAGGGCGACGGACGGGCCCGCGCCGGGCAGCAGCGGCCGGACCTGGGCGGCGTCGGCGGCGTTGTCCAGCACCACGACGGCCCGCCGCCCCGCCAGCTCCGACCGCCAGCAGGCCGCGAGCGGCTCGACGCCGCCCTCCTGCGGGATCTTCTCGGACGGGACGTCGAGCGCGGCGAGCAGCGACCGCAGCGCTGTCTCGGGGTCGAGGGGCTCGCGGCCCTCGGTGAACCCGTGCAGGTCCAGGTAGAGCTGGGCGTCGGGCCGCTCGGCGGCGAGCCGGTACGCGGCGTGCACCGCCAGGCAGGTCTTGCCGACGCCCGCCATGCCGTCGACGGCGACGACCCGGCTGCCCGCCACCGCGTCGAGGACGGCGGCGAGCGCGGCCTCCCGCCCGGTGAAGTCGGGGACGTCGCGCGGCAGGTCGTTGCGGGGCGGGCGCGGGGCGCCGGCGGGCGGCGACGGCGGCCGCACCTGGCGGCTGGTCTTCGGGGGCGCCGGCAGCGGGCTCGACGCCCGCTCCCACAGCGGACGCAGCGGGCGCGGGTCGCGCTTCACGAGCCGGCACAGCGCGAGCACCGCCGGCCACGGCGGGACGGTCTGCCCGCCGAGGTAGCGCGACAGGGACGACGAGCTGAGGCCCGTGTCCCGGGCGAGGGCCCGGACGCCGCGTCCGGACAGCTCCTGGAGCAGCCGCAGCCGGGCGGCCAGCTCCTCCTCCGGGCCGGCCTTCGCCGTCCGCTGCTGCGCGACCACCGCTCCCCCGCCTCCCTGTCCCACGCGGGCCGGATCCGCGCGGGCGCTCCCGCCGCTGGTCAAGCCCGTTCCGGCTGTCCCACGGTGTCCCATCGGCATCGTCCTGGCAAGCCCGTCCCGCTGTGATGGAGTCACGCCCCGGGGGAACGGGGCACCGGCCACGAGACAGGGAGAGACCGAGATGCAGTCCCGGATGCAGAACCCCGCCGTCGTCCTGTCCAGCGCGATGAAGCCGATCCAGGAGGTCTTCAAGGCCGTGCACTCCGGCGGGGTGGACGAGCAGACGCTGGAGCTGGTGCACCTGCGGGTCAGCCAGATCAACGGGTGCAGCGCCTGCGTCGACGCCGGCGCCAAGACGGCCCGGAAGGCGGGCGTGAGCGACGAGCGGCTGGCGCTGGTCGCCGCGTGGAGGGAGGCCCCGTACTTCAGCGAGGAGGAGCGGGCCGCGCTGGAGCTGGCGGAGGCCGCGACGCGCCTCGCGGACCGTCCCGACGCGGTGAGCGACGAGGTCTGGGACGCCGCCGCCACCTACTTCGACGAGAAGCAGCTGGCCGCGATCGTCCTGATGATCGGCGTCACCAACATGTTCAACCGGCTGAACGCCACCACCCGGCAGATCGCCGGCGCCTGGGGCTGAGCGGAACCGCCGCCGGGCGGCACCGGCGGGCGGCCTCGCTCGCCGGGCGGCACCGCCGGGCGGCGTCGTCGCAGGTGGGACGGCTGACCAGACCGGTCAGGAATCGAGAAGCACCGATGACCGAGCCGGAACTAGCGTGACCGGCACGGGCGCCCCGGACGGGGGCGCCCCGCACGAGAACCGAGGAGCGATCATGAGCGAGTCTTCCACCCAGGGGATCAAGACGGTCCTGCACCCCGTGTCCGACCTGGCGGCCGCCAAGGCGGTCTACACCGCGCTGCTCGGCGCCGCCCCGACGGCCGACTCGGAGTACTACGTCGGCTACGACGCCGAGGGCCAGCACATCGGGCTGGTGCCGGCCGGCGGGCCGCAGAAGATGACGTCGCCGGTGGCGTACTGGCACGTCGCGGACATCGAGGCGAAGCTGGCCGAGGTGACGGCGGCGGGCGCGGCCGTGCAGGACGCACCGCGCGACGTCGGCGGCGGCCGCCTGGTGGCCACCTTCACCGACCCCGACGGCAACGTCCTCGGGCTGATCCAGGACAAGGGCTGATCCAGGACAAGGGCTGATCCAGGACAATTGACTTTCTTCTTCCCTTAAGGGAGGAGATCCCTACGGCTCGCGCTGTGGGTGTTTCTGCTTCGCAGCCGACTGCGGAAGGGGGGACCCTTGCCGTCTGACATCAGCTCCACAGACATCGCCGGGGGCGCCCCCGGCTACGGCTCGACCAGCCGCAAGGATGTTCTTGGCCGCGTTGACGTCCCGGTCATGCCGGGTGCGGCAGCCCGGACACGTCCATGCCCGGGTGGAAAGGCTCAACTCGGCCAGCAGGTGCCCGCAGTGCGAGCAGGTCTTGGACGAGGGATACCAGCGGTCGACCACCACCAGGGTGCGCCCGGCCCGCTCGCATTTGTACTCCAACTGCCGCCGGAACTCGCGCCATCCGCAGTCGGAGATGGTGCGGGCGAGGCTGCGGTTGCGAACCATGTTGGCGACCGCGAGGTCCTCGACCACGATCACGTCCGCCTTTTGGACGAGGCTGGTGCTGGTGCGGTGCAGGAAGTCGGCGCGGGCGTTGCGGACCTTGCGGTGAGCGCGGGCGACCTTGGCCTTGGCCTTGCGGCGATTGACCGAACCGGGCTGTTTACGGGCCATGCGCCGCTGGTAGCGCGCAAGGTTTCGCTGCTTCTTCTCCAGATGGTGGGGGTTGGCGATGCGGTCCCCGTCGGAGGTCACCGCGAAGTCCTTGACCCCCAGGTCGATGCCGATCTGATGCCCGGCGGCATCCATGGGGGCGGGGGCTTGGGCATCGACGGCGAAGGTGACGTACCAGCGGTCGTCAGGCTCCCTCGAGATCACCACCATCGTCGGTTCCAGTGCCGCCAGGTCCACCTCATCAAAGGACCACACGAACGCCAGCGGTGCGGTGGTCTTTGCCATCCACAACTCACCCTTGCGCATCCGGAACGCCGAGCGCGTGTAGTGGGCGGACTGGCGGGAGTTTCGGGTCTTGAAGCGGGGATAGCGGGCGCGTCCGGCGAAGAAGTTGGCGAACGCGACATGCTGGTGCCGCAGCGCCTGCTGCAATGGAACGGAGGAGACCTCGGCGAGGAACGCCAACTCTCCGGTCTTCTTCCAACCGGTGAGCGCGGCGTCGGTCTCCTTGTAGGAGGTGCGCTTCCCCTCAGACCGCCAAGCGCGATGCCGTTCGGCGAGCGTCAGGTTCCACACCAGGCGTACGCAGCCGAATGTGCGCCCGAAGAGGGCAGCCTGCTCGGTGTCGGGATAGGCCCGGCACTTGTACGCCGTCCGCATGGCCATGACGTTACAGAATGACCGAGTGCATGTAAGGGCTTTCGGATGCCAGGGGCCGCAGGCACCGGGTGACACCTGACGGAGTCCAAACTCCTCTCCGGGAGCGAACCGGACATACTGTCGGACCGAGCAGGCGACACCGACGCGGCCCGCCCCTTCCGGGCCCGCCGACCCGATGGAGAGACCATGAGCACGACCACCAGCGCGGACGAGCCGGACGCCGCGCCGCGCAACGCGCCGCACGTCGCCGACAGCCACGACCTGATCCGCGTGGTCGGCGCCCGCGAGAACAACCTCAAGGACGTCGGCATCGAGATCCCGAAGCGCCGGCTGACGGTGTTCACCGGCGTCTCCGGGTCCGGCAAGACCTCGCTGGTGTTCAACACGATCGCCGCCGAGTCGCAGCGGATGATCAACGAGACGTACAGCACCTTCGTGCAGGGCTTCATGCCGGCGCAGGCGCGGCCCGACGTCGACGTCCTGGAGGGGCTGACCACGGCGATCATCGTCGACCAGCAGCGGATGGGCGCCGACCCCCGCTCGACGGTCGGCACCGCCACCGACGCGCACGCGATGCTGCGGATCCTGTTCAGCCGGCTCGGGCGGCCGCACATCGGGTCGCCGCAGGCGTTCTCCTTCAACGTCGCGTCGATCAGCGGCGGCGGCGCCGTCAAGTACGAGCGCGGCGGCAAGACGGTGAAGGAGCAGCGCTCCTTCACGATCACCGGCGGGATGTGCCCGCGCTGCGAGGGCCGCGGCACGGTCTCCGACATCGACCTCGCCGAGCTGTACGACGAGGACAAGTCGCTGAACGAGGGCGCGCTCAAGATCCCCGGGTACAGCATGGACGGCTGGTACGGGCGGATCTTCCGCGGCTGCGGCTACTTCGACCCGGACAAGCCGATCCGCGAGTACACCAAGAAGGAACTGGACGACCTGCTCCACCGGGAGCCGACCAAGATCAAGGTCGACGGGATCAACCTGACCTACGAGGGCCTGATCCCGCGGATCCAGAAGTCGATGCTGTCCAAGGACGTCGACTCGCTGCAGCCGCACGTCCGGGCGTTCGTGACGCGGGCGACGACGTTCACCGTCTGCCCGGACTGCGGCGGCACGCGGCTCACCGAGGCGGCCCGGTCGTCCAAGATCGACGGGATCGGCATCGCCGACGCGTGCGCGATGCAGATCAGCGACCTGGCCGCGTGGGTCCGCGGGCTGGACGAGCCGTCCGTCGCGCCGCTGCTCGGGAAGCTGGCGCACACCCTCGACTCGTTCGTGGAGATCGGGCTCGGCTACCTGTCCCTGGAGCGGCCGTCGGGCACGCTGTCGGGCGGCGAGGCGCAGCGCGTCAAGATGATCCGGCACCTCGGGTCGTCGCTCACCGACGTCACCTACGTCTTCGACGAGCCGACGATCGGTCTGCACCCGCACGACATCCAGCGGATGAACGGCCTGCTGCTGCGGCTGCGGGACAAGGGCAACACCGTGCTCGTCGTGGAGCACAAGCCGGAGGCGATCGCGATCGCCGACCACGTCGTCGACCTCGGTCCCGGCGCCGGCACGAACGGCGGCACCGTCTGCTTCGAGGGCACCGTCGAGGGGCTGCGCGCGTCCGGCACCGTCACCGGCCGCCATCTCGACGACCGGGCCGCGCTGAAGAAGACGGTGCGCGAGCCCACGGGGAAGCTGGAGATCCGCGGCGCGTCGACGCACAACCTGCAGGACGTGGACGTCGACATCCCGCTCGGGGTGCTCACCGTCGTCACGGGCGTCGCCGGGTCCGGCAAGAGCTCGCTCGTGCACGGGTCGATCCCGGCGGGCGCGGGCGTCGTGGCGATCGACCAGGGCGCGATCCGCGGCTCGCGGCGCAGCAACCCGGCGACCTACACCGGGCTGCTCGACCCCATCCGCAAGGCGTTCGCGAAGGCGAACGGGGTGAAGCCCGCGCTGTTCAGCGCGAACTCCGAGGGCGCCTGCCCCGCCTGCAACGGCGCCGGCGTCGTCTACACCGACCTCGCGATGATGGCCGGGGTCGCCGTGACCTGCGAGGAGTGCGAGGGCAAGCGGTTCCAGGAGGCGGTGCTGGACTACCGCCTCGGCGGCCGCGACATCGCCGAGGTCCTCGCGATGCCGGTCGCGGAGGCCGAGGAGTTCTTCGGCGCCGGCGAGGCGCGGCTGCCCGCCGCGCACAGGATCCTCCGGCGGCTCGCCGACGTCGGGCTCGGGTACCTCGGCATCGGGCAGCCGCTCACCACGCTGTCCGGCGGGGAGCGGCAGCGGCTCAAGCTCGCCACCCACATGGGCGAGGACGGCGGCGTGTACGTCCTCGACGAGCCGACCGCGGGCCTGCACCTCGCGGACGTCGAGCAGCTGCTCGGGCTGCTGGACCGGCTCGTCGACGCCGGCAAGTCCGTGATCGTCATCGAGCACCACCAGGCCGTCATGGCGCACGCCGACTGGATCATCGACCTCGGTCCCGGCGCCGGGCACGACGGCGGGCGGATCGTGTTCGAGGGAACGCCCTCCGACCTCGTCGCCGCCCGCTCCACCCTCACCGGGGAGCACCTCGCCGCCTACGTCGGCGCCTGACCGGCCATGGGCCTCGCGGACGTCCTCTCCCGCTTCCGGCGCGGGGCGGGACGCCGCGGGGCCCGGCGGCGTCCCGGGGATGTCACCGGCGGGACGTACGATCCGGGTGTGGCCCGCAAACCCGCCTCGGAGCAGCGCCTTCTCGACCTGGCGCGGCTGCGGCGCGTCCGCGACCGGATCGACCGGGAGTTCGCGCGGCCGCTCGACGTCGAGGCGCTCGCCCGGGGCGTGAACATGTCGGCGGGGCACCTCAGCCGCGAGTTCCGCGCCGCCTACGGCGAGTCGCCCTACTCCTACCTGATGACGCGGCGCATCGAGCGGGCGATGGCGCTGCTGCGGCGCGGCGACCTCAGCGTCACCGAGGTGTGCTTCGAGGTCGGCTGCTCGTCGCTCGGCACGTTCAGCACCCGGTTCACCGAGCTCGTCGGGATGCCGCCCAGCGTGTACCGGCGGCGGGCGGCGGACGCGCCGGGCGAGCTGCCGTCGTGCGTGGCGAAGCAGGTGACGCGGCCGGTGCGGAGCAGGTCGCCGGGCCCGGGCGGGCCGCCGGGTTAGCCTGGCCGCATGGACATCGCCATCCATTCGACGTTCCTCCCGCACGAGGACCCGGAGGCGTCCCTGGCCTTCTACCGGGACGTCCTCGGCTTCGAGGTCCGGCTGGACGTCGGCAGCGGGCGGATGCGCTGGATCACGGTCGGGCCGCCCGGCGGGACGGGCACGGCCATCGTCCTGCACCCGCCGGCCGCCGACCCCGGCGTCACCGAGGACGAGCGCCGCACCATCGCGGAGATGATGGCCAAGGGCACCTACGCCATCATCCAGCTGGCCACGCCCGACCTCGACGGCGCCTTCAAGCGGCTCCAGGCGGGGAACGCCGACATCGTCCAGGAGCCGGCCGAGCAGCCGTACGGCGTGCGGGACTGCGCGGTCCGCGACCCGGCCGGCAACCTCATCCGCATCCAGCAGACCCGCTGACAACCCGCCCGGCCGGAAGCGGCCGGTGCGGGTGCGGGAGCGCTGCAGGTGTGCCGTTCTTTTCCAGGAAAGGCGTGGGGACGCCGTATCATCGCGGGCCGCCCAGGTTCGGGGGGTGCGGTAATTTTGGGCGGAATCCCCGAGGGAAGGGCGTCGTTCATGGCAGCGGACGGGCCGGTCATCGACACGAGCGTTCCGCATTCGGCGCGCGTCTGGAACTACTGGCTGGGCGGCAAGGACAATTATCCGGTCGACCGGGAGGTCGGCGAGCAGGTCCGCGCGGTGTATCCGGGAATCGTGGACGTGGCGCGCCACTCGCGGGCGTTCCTCGGGCGCGCGGTGCGGTATCTGGCGGGCGAGGCGGGTATCGCGCAGTTCCTCGACATCGGCACCGGCCTGCCGACGGTGGACAACACCCACGAGGTCGCGCAGCGGGTGAACGCGGGCTGCCGGATCGTCTACGTGGACAACGACCCGCTCGTCCTGACGCATGCCCGCGCCCTGCTCAGCAGCACTCCGGAGGGCGCGTGCGACTACATCAGCGCGGACGTCCGGGACCCGGACGCCATTCTCGAACGGGCGTCGCGGACGCTCGATCTCGGCCGTCCGGTCGCGCTGATGATGCTGGGCATTCTCGGGAACGTATGGGACGACGCGGAGGCGCGGGCGATCCGCGACCGGCTCGTCGGAGCGCTGGCGCCGGGCAGTTTCCTCGTTCTGGAGGACGGCACCGACAAGGTGGATCCGGAGGCGGCCGCTCAGGCGGAGCAGACCCGCGCGGAAGCGGGCGACCCTTACAAGCTCCGCACCCCCGAGCAGATCGCGGCCTATTTCGACGGCCTGGAACTGCTGGAACCCGGTGTGGTGTCGGTGTCGCAATGGCGTCCGGAGGCCACTCCGTGGGGCAGCCCGGCGGAGGTGACGGCCTTCTGCGGCGTCGCGCGGAAACCCGCCGTCACCTGACGCGCCCTTTCCACGCCCCGCCGCGGCCTTTCCAATGGAGGCGGGCGGAGTCGACGGTCATCGCGGCGTACATGAGCGCGATCAGCGGCAGCGCCGGCGCTCTCAGCGGCGAAAGGCCGTAGAAGCGCAGCATCGGGACGTAGGTGGCGGTCATCAGCGCCCACGCGAGGAGGCCCGCGGCGGCGGGCAGGGGGCTGAGGGCCGCCAGCCCGGCGAGGGCGGCGACGGGCGGGACGGCGTACACCAGCAGCAGCCCGAGGACGGTGCCGAGCAGCAGCGCGGGCGAGTAGCGGAGCTGGTGGTAGGCGCTGCGGGTGATCATGGCCCACAGGTCGCGCAGGTGCGGGTAGGGGCGGCGGCTGACCACGTCCCGGTCGAGGTCGAGGCGGCAGCGGGCGCCGGCGCGCTTGAGCAGGCGGCCGAGCGCGACGTCGTCGATGAGCGCGCCGTGGATCGCGGCGAGCCCGCCCGCCGCCTCCAGCGTCTCGCGGCGGACGAGCATGCAGCCGCCGGCCGCGGCGGCGGTGCGGCGGCCCCGGGCGACGCGGCGGAACGGGTAGAGCTGCGCGAAGAAGTACACGAAGGCCGGGACGATCCAGCGCTCCCAGGCGGTGGCGGTGCTGAGGGCGGCCATCCGGGACACGAGGTCGCGGTCGTGCGCGGCGCGGACGAGGCGGGCGAGCGTGCCGGGCGCGTAGGCGATGTCGGCGTCGGTGAACAGGTAGAAGTCGGGCTCGCCGGCGGCCCGGACGCCCTCGGACATCGCCCACACCTTGCCCGCCCAGCCGGCGGGCCGCTCGCGGGCCCGGACGACCCGGGACGCGCCGAGCCGGGCGGCGGTCTCGGCGGTGCCGTCGCCGCTGGCGTCGTCCACGACGACGACGTCGAAGCGGCCGGGGTAGCGCTGCGCGAGGACGGTCGGGAGCGTGCCGGGCAGGACGGCGGCCTCGTCGCGGGCCGGGATCACGGCGGTGACGTGCGGCCACGCGGGCGGGTCGGCGCGGGGGCCGGCGGTGTCGGGGACGCCGGTCCGGGTGCGCCAGAAGCCGCCGTGGGCGACGGCCAGGTACAGCCAGGCCGCGAGGGAGGCCAGTGCCAGTACGCCCAGGATCAGCACGTCCGGCAGCCTCGCATCCGGCGGTGGTGATCGTCCAGCATCACGGAGCGTGAAGATGGGCATCCACAGGGTGTGGACGCTCCCTGGCGCCGGCCGCTCGTCCGGACGGTCGCGCGCATGCTGGTGATCTCGGCCTGCATGGTGGCCCTGTACGCGGTGGCGCCGCTGGACGTACGGTTCGGCGCCGCCTCCGCGCTGGCGCTGGTCGGGTCGCTGGCGGGTCTCGGGGTGCTCACCGGCTGGCAGGCGCGGTCGATCGTCCGTTCGCCGTCGCCCTGGCTGCGCGCCATGGAGGCGCTGGTGACGTCGCTCGTCGTGTTCCTGCTGCTGTTCGCCTCGTCGTACCTGCTGATGGACAGCGGCGGGACGGGCCACTTCTCCGAGCGGCTGTCGAAGGTGGACTCCCTGTACTTCACCGTGACGGTGTTCTCGTCCGTCGGTTTCGGCGACATCGTCCCCGTGTCGACGGCGGCGCGGATCCTGACGACCGTGCAGATGCTCGGTGACCTGGTGTTCCTCGGCGCCGTCGGGCGGGTGCTCCTGGAGGCCGCGCGCAGGGGCGCGGAGCGCCGCGACCGCACCGGGCGCCCGGACGGGCTCTGATGACCGGCGGCCCGGCGTCAGCCGCCGGGCAGCTCGCCCAGCTTGACCTGGACGTCCTTCTTCGACCCGCTCGGCTCCTGGATCCGGACCTTCACGGTCTGGCCGGGCTTCAGGCCGGCCAGGACCGCGGCCAGCGCCGTCTGGTCGGGCGTCGGGGTGCCGTTCACCGAGAGGATCAGGTCGCCGGCCTTGATCCCGGCCTTGTCGGCGCCGGCGCCCTTCGTCACGTCCACCACGGCGACCGCGGTCTTCTCGCCGCTGCTCGGGTCGACGATCGTGCGGACGGTCGCGCCGATCGCGGCCCGCCCGGACTGCGCCACCTTCCCGTTCTGGATCAGCTGCGGGGCGATCTTCTTGACGGTGTCGCTCGGCGTCGCGAACCCGATGCCCGCGGCGGCCCCGCCGATCTGCGGGTCGGACGCGGCGGCGGTCGGGATGCCGATGACCTGCCCGTCCAGCGTGACGAGCGCGCCCCCGCTGTTGCCGGGGTTGATGGGCGCGCTGGTCTGGATCGCGTCGCCGATCGTCGCGCCGGGGAACGCGCCCTCCTGCTTGGTGGACACCGTCCGGTTCAGCGCGGAGACGATCCCGTTCGTCACGCTCCCGGCGAGGCCGAGCGGGTTGCCCATGGCCAGCACGATCTGCCCGACCCTGGCCTGGGCGGAGTCCCCGAACGCGGCCGGGCGCAGGGTGCCGCCGGACGCCCTCACCACCGCGAGGTCGTCGGCGACGAAGGAGCCGACCAGGTTCGCCTTCAGCGGGCTGCCGCCGCTGGAGGCCGTCACCCGGATCTGCTTGGCGCCCGCGACGACGTGCGCGTTCGTGACGATGTCGCCCTTGTCGTCGTAGACGACGCCGGAGCCCTCGCCCTGGTCGGTCTCGATCTTCACGACGGAGGGCAGCACGGACGAGACGACCTGCTCGTACTGCTGCTGGAGCTGCGCCGCGCCGCCGGTCGGCGAGGGCGCCGCCGCGGCGGCCGTCCGCGCCTTCCCGCCGTCGCCTCCCCCGCCGCAGCCCGCCAGCAGCAGCGCCGTCCCCGCCAGGGCCCCCGCGAACAACCTCACGTTCCGGTCCACCAGAACTCCCCCCTCCCTGTCCGCTCCTTCCCTTTTCCGCCGCGAAGGCACTTCCGACCTGCGGAGACGTGATCGCGTTTCGGCGGCCCTTGTCCGCCATGCCCGGAATGTCGGAGGATCAAGGTCGCCACCGAGGGGAGATCGGGACCGTGCGCGACGACATCGGCGGGGTCGACACCGGGGCCCGCGGCACCTGGGCCGGGGGCGACTACGCCCGCGTCGGCAACCGCTGGCTCCTGGTGAGCGAGCTGCTCTGCGAGACCGCCGGGATCCGGCCCGGCGAGCGCGTCATCGACGTCGCCACCGGCACCGGGAACACCGCCCTCGCCGCGGCCCGCCGGTTCGCCGACGTCACGGGCGTCGACTACGTCCCCGAGCTGCTGGACCACGCGCGGGCCCGCGCCGCCGCCGAGGGGCTGGAGGCGCGGTTCGAAACCGGCGACGCGCTGGCGCTGCCCCACCCGGACGGCGCGTTCGACGTGGCGGTGTCGACGTTCGGCGTCCAGTACGTCCCCGACCAGGAGCGGGCGGCCGCCGAGCTGGTGCGCGTCGTCCGGCCCGGCGGGCGGATCGCGCTGGCGAGCTGGGCGCCCGACGGCTTCCTCGGCGAGCTGCTCCGCCTCGTCGACCGGTACACCGCCGGGGCGTCCGGGGACGCGGCGCCCACCCGGTGGGGCACCGCCAAGCACCTGGAGCGGCTGCTCGGCCCGCACGCGTCCGCGCTGGAGTGCGGCGAGCGGCGGTGGCGGTTCCGGTTCCGCTCCCCCGCCGACATGATCGGCTACTTCCGGGCGTACTTCGGCCCGCTGACCCTCGCGTTCGGCGTCCTCGACGCCGCCGGGCGGGACGCGCTGACCGCCGACCTCACCCGGTACATCGAGGCCGCCGGAGCCGCCCCCGGCGGCACCGTCGAGGTCCCCTCCACGTACCTGGAGGCGGTCGCCGTCCTCGGCCCGTGAGGCGGTCGCCGTCCTCGGCCCGTGAGGCCGGCCGGCGCGGGCCGTCCCGGGATCAGTCCGTGAGCTCGTTCTTGCCGAAGAACGGCGCGTACCCGGACGGGAGCTGGCTCAGCAGGTGGTTCAGCTCGCCGCCGGAGACGGTGCCCGCGAGGGTGCTGAGCACGGCGTCGGCATCCCACTCCGCGGTGCGCTCGGTGGCGCCGGTCATCCCGGCGACCCGGCGGCAGAACTCCGCCGACCCGTACGACTCGGCCCGCGCGGCGTCGCGGTCGCGCATCAGCTCGTCCAGCGGCTCGGGGAGCTGCGCCGCCAGGTGGTCGGCGCTCTCCTCGGTGAGCCGGTCGCGCAGCACGCTCAGCACCGCCTCGGTGACGCGTTCGGCCTCCTCGCGGCCGCTGTAGTCCCCGTTGTCGCGGACCGTCGCGATGAACTGCCCGTACTTCATGGTCTGTCCCCTCTCCGTACGCCTGCGTCCGGTCCTCTCTGCCGGGGTGCCCGTGAACACGGCCTCCATGCGGCCCGGAATGGGATGAATCGCCCGCGCCCCCGCGGGGATCCCGTGCCGTCCGCATGGATCCGGACCCGGGGGTAGGGCCCTAGGGACGGGAGACCGGGCACGGAGGGGAGCGTTGGCGCTGCGCATCGAGGACTACGGAACCGAAAAGAGCCGAAGGAGAACCGCATGCGCGCCTTGACCGTCGTCCCCGGGCAGAAGGACTCCCTGTCGGTCCGGGACGTCCCCGATCCGGAGCCGGGCGACGGCGAGCTGCTGGTGGACGGGCTGGCCGTCGGAGTCTGCGGCACCGACCGGGAGATCGCGTCGGGCGAGTACGGCTGGGCGCCGCCCGGCCGTGACCGGCTGGTCATCGGACATGAGTCGCTCGGCCGGGTGCGGCGGGCGCCGTCCGGCAGCGGGTTCGGCGAGGGAGACCTGGTGGTCGGCGTGGTGCGGCGGCCCGACCCGGAGCCCTGCGGGGCCTGCGCGCACGGGCAGTTCGACATGTGCCGCAACGGCCGGTACACCGAGCGCGGCATCAAGGAGATCGACGGCTATGCGAGCCAGGCGTGGGCGGTCGAGGCCGACTACGCGGTGAAGCTGGACCCGCGGCTCGCGGACGTCGGCATGCTGATGGAGCCGGCGACGGTGGTCGCGAAGGCGTGGGAGCAGGTCGAGAAGGTCGGCGAGCGCGCCTGGTACGAGCCGAGGTCCGCGCTGGTCACCGGCGCGGGCCCGATCGGGCTGCTGGCCGCGCTGCTCGGCGTCCAGCGCGGGCTCGACATGCACGTCCTCGACCAGGTGCCGGACGGGCCGAAGCCGGAGCTGGTGAAGAGCCTCGGCGCGACGTACCACAGCGAGGGGATGGACGCCGCGGTCGCGTACGCCAAGCCGGACATCGTCATCGAGGCCACCGGCGTCGGGCAGCTCGTGTTCGGCGCGATGGCGGCCACCGGCGCATACGGCGTCGTCTGCCTGACCGGCGTGTCGCCGGCCGGGCGGAAGCTGACGGTCGACGCGGGCGGCCTCAACCGGGAGATCGTGTTGCAGAACGACGCGATCGTCGGGTCGGTGAACGCCAACCTGGACCACTACGCGGAGGCCGCGGGCGCCCTCGCCCAGGCCGACCCGGACTGGCTCGGCCGACTCGTGTCGCGGCGCGTCCCGCTGGAGCGGTTCCAGGACGCGTTCACGCCGGACAAGGACGATGTGAAGGTCGTCATCACGCTCGACTAGCGCCCGCTCCTGCCGGGGCCGCTCAGTGCTCGGTCTCCGTCCCGAGCAGCGGCTCGTCGGAGGCGCGCAGGTCCTGGTTGGGCAGGCCGTCGGGGAAGTCGCGGCGCACCCGTTCGAGCGCGGCCAGGGCGATGTCGAGGTGCCGCCGCTTGCTCGTCTCGTAGAAGGACTTCGCGCCGTCCGACAGCTTCGGCGCGGCGTGCAGCGGCTTGTCCGAGACGCAGAGCAGCGTCGCGTTCGGGATGCGGTAGCGGAACCCGTTGGCGGCGATCGTCGCGGACTCCATGTCGACCGCGATGCAGCGGGCGCCCTTCATCGCCGCGAGCGTCCGCCGCTGGTTGAACTCCCAGTTGCGGTTGCCGGTGGTGTGCACCACGCCCAGCCGGTAGCCGGCCCCGGCCGCTTCGAGGCTGTCGAGCAGGATGGTGTTGAGCCGGTGGTTGGGGATGACCGGGATGTCGGTGGGGAGCGCCTCGTCCAGCACGTGGTCGGCGCGCTGGTAGGCGGTGGCCAGCACGTAGTCGCCGAGCCGCTGGTGGTTGCGGAGCCCGCCGCAGTGACCGACCATGATCATCGTGTCCGGGCGCAGCACCGCGAGGTGGTCGGTGACGGTCTTGGCGTTGGACGGCCCGACCCCGATGTCGACGAGGCTGACGCCGTCCCCCTCGGGGGTGCGGTGGTGCCAGGCGGGCATCTGCACGCCGGGGCGCTCCGGCCCCTCCGCCCCGGGGAACCGCTCCCGGAACGACTCGACGTACATCGCGTAGTTGGTGAACAGCACGTGCCGCTGGAACGACTCGGCGGGCGTGCCGCAGTAGTGCCAGAGCCGGTCGAGGGACAGGGCCATGCGCTCCGGCCCGAACAGGAACAGCTTCTTGCCGCGCAGGTCGACGTGGTCCTCGTCCAGCGCGGCGAAGAAGCCCGGGTCGTCGAACGGCAGCGCCCGCCGCGACGCCCGCACGGTCACGTTCGCGCCCGCCCGGATCAGCGCCGACAGCTCCCGGCGCAGGTAGTTCCGGATCGCGCCCGGCCGCGCGAACTCCCCGGTGATGTGCGGGTTCGCGGACGACCACGGGCGCTCGACGTCGATGGCCGGATACCAGCCGTCCGCGTCGATGGCGCACAGGGCGTCCAGGAGCTCCTCCACTGCCGGGGCCGGCGCCCCCGCCGTGGCCGTCGTGACCCGTCCCACCGTGCCCGGCACGCTTCCCTCGACCATCCAGGCGCCTCCCTCCGGCTCCGCACCATGGCCAGCATCCTCGATCCGCGCGCGCGGCGTGATCGATTTTCGCCCGGACGGCCGGGGAGGCGGCGGATCGTTCACGAGTGTCGCCTTCCGACGGTCCTGAATGTCATTCTGTTCTGGACGAGGGCGAGCGCGCGCGCCCGCCCGCAGGCCCCGCCTCCGGAGCGTGCATGATCGACAAGGAAGCCCTCCGCCGGAAGTACCGCGCCGAACGCGACAAGCGGCTCCGCCCCGACGGCAACGCCCAGTACCAGCGGCTCACCGGCCGGTTCGCCCGCTACTCCACCGACCCCCACCTCCCCGTCACGCCCCGCGAACCGCGCACCGACCACGTCACCGTGGCGTTCGTCGGCGGCGGGTTCGCCGGGCTCGTCACCGGCGCCCGGCTGAAGGAGGCCGGCGTCGCCGACGTCCGGATCGTCGAGAAGGGCGGCGACTTCGGCGGCACCTGGTACTGGAACCGCTACCCCGGCGCCCAGTGCGACACCGCCTCGATGGTCTACATGCCGCTGCTCGAAGAGACCGGGCACATGCCCACCGAGAAGTACGCGCACGGCCCGGAGATCCTGGAGCACTGCCGCCGCATCGGCAAGCAGTACGGCCTCTACGACAACGCGCTCTTCCACACCGAGGTCGAGGACCTGGAATGGGACGCGTCCCGGTCCCGGTGGACCGTCCGGACGAACCGCGGCGACGCGTTCACCGCCCAGTTCGTCGCCATGGGCACCGGCCCGCTGCACGTCCCGAAGCTGCCCGGCATCGACGGCATCGACGCGTTCGAGGGGCACTCGTTCCACACGAGCCGCTGGGACTACGCCTACACCGGCGGCGACCCGTCCGGCGCCCCCATGGACCGGCTGGCGGACAAGCGCGTCGCGATCATAGGGACGGGCGCGACGGCCGTCCAGTGCGTCCCGCACCTCGCGCGGGCCTGCCGGGAGCTGTACGTCTTCCAGCGGACGCCGTCGTCGGTCGACGTCCGGGACAACCGCCCCATCGACCCCGAATGGTTCGCCGGGATCGCGACGCCCGGCTGGCAGCGGCGCTGGCTGGAGAACTTCACCTCCAACCAGACCGGCGGCACCGCCGAGACCGACCTGGTCATGGACGGCTGGACCGACCTCAGCCGCCGCATCCGCGCCCGGTACGCCGCGCTCGGCCCCGGCGAGGCGACGCTCGAGCGGATGGCGGAGGTCTACGAGGACTCCGACCACGAGAAGATGGAGGAGATCCGCGCCCGCGTCGACGCGATCGTCACGGACCCGGAGACCGCCCGGAACCTCAAGGCCTGGTACCGGCAGCTGTGCAAGCGGCCCTGCTTCCACGACGAGTACCTGCAGGCGTTCAACGTCCCCGGCACCCGCCTCGTCGACACCGACGGGAAGGGCGTCGAGCGGATCACCGCGTCCGGCGTCGTCGCGGGCGGGCGCGAGTACGAGGTCGACTGCGTCATCTACGCGTCCGGGTTCGAGGTCGGCACCGAGCACACCCGCCGCGCCGGCTACGACATGACCGGGCGCGGCGGCGTGAAGCTGTCGGAGTACTGGTCGGAGGGGATGCGCACCCTGCACGGCACCCACGTCCACGGCTTCCCGAACGCGTTCGTCGTGCAGCCCGCGCAGGGCGCGAACCTCATCTCCAACATCCCGCACAACCTCACCGAGGCGGGCGCGACGATCGCGGCGGTGATCCGGCACGCCCTCGACCGCGGATGCACCGAGGTCGAGGTGACGCGGGAGGCCGAGGACGCCTGGCTCGACCTGCTGCGCACCGCGCCGCCGTCGATGCGGTTCCTGCCGGACTGCACGCCCGGCTATTACAACAACGAGGGCCAGGCGCCGTCGCCGTGGTCGCTGCTGAACGTCGGCTACCCGGCGGGCGCCACCGCCTACTTCTCCTACCTGGAGCGCTGGCGCGAGTCCGGCGCCTTCGACGGCCTCACCTTCCGCTGACCCGTCCGTCCACTCGCGGCGTGCCGTCGTCATGGGCCGCCATGACGACGGCACGCCGCGGCTCGGCGGTCAGTCGGCGACGAAGCGCATCCCGCCGCGGCGGCGGTCGTGCTCGCGCTGCCGCCGGACGACGTACGTCCCCGGAGCGCAGCCCGACGCGCCGTGCTCGGGATGCAGCAGGTAGACGACCTCCGTGGCCGTGAACACGCCGATCGCGAGGAGGGTGTCGTCGAACACGGTCGCCGTCCAGCGGCAGGTCCCCGGCTCCGCGACGAGCGTGTGCGTGTTGCCGCCGGCCTCGGCGCGCAGCAGGGCGACGCCCTCCGGCGGGACGTCCCGCCACCGGCTGGGGAGGCCGAACCCCGCCGGCTCTTCGGGCGCGGGCCGCACCGCCGGCGCGACGGCGTCCAGCGGGATCACGATCAGGTCGCCCTGGGCCTGGAGGCCGTCGACGACGGGGATGCGCATCGACCGCTCGAGATGGTCGAGCACGGTGACACCGGTCTGCCGGGAAAGGGACGCGAGGGTCTGTTCCATGGTCATCACCTTCAGGTTCGGCGGGCGAGGAGGGAGTACTGCTCGGCGGACAGCCCGTACGTCCAGGCCGCCGCGGCCACCGGGTCGGCGATCGCGCCCGGCACGGTCAGCCCGTACCGGCGGCGCCGCCCGTCGCGCTCGACCGACCCGTTGACGGCCAGCAGCACGCGGGTGTCCGGCCGCATGTCGTAGAGCCGCAGCTCGGAGCCCGGGTTGCCGGGGTCGGGCGCGGCGCCGACGAGCCGCAGGCCGGCGCCCTCGATGTAGGCGGGCCACCCGAGATGCTCGATCGCGCACCGCCGGACCTCGACGTTCGCCTCCCGGTCGATGCGCTCCGGCGACGGGTCGCCGACCACCCAGGACGGCACCGGGGTGCCGTGCCAGACGTGCACGTCCCAGCCGTCGGCGTAGCGGATCGCCGGGCCGTCCGGGGCGTGCAGGCGCACCTCGCCGTCGTCCCCGCACGGCTCGGTGCGGACGGCGACGGGCCGCTCGGACACCGCGCACACGTCCTCGTACGGCCACCACCAGCCGGCCGACGTCAGCGCGGCCCCCCACAGATCGAGGGCTCTGACCTGCTCGGACGTGAACGGAACGCCCGCGACCCGGCGCATGACGTCGTAGTAGGCGAACCAGGAGACGCACAGCCTGTCGTACCAGGTGGCCGCCGCGCGCTTCGGGTCGTGCGCCGCACGCGCGGCCATCCCCAGCGTGTCCCGCACCGAGCGGGCCAGCGAAACCTGCACCTGCTGCCGGAACAGGCCGGCCAGGCCGGAGCTATGCCCCCTGATCACCTCATCGAGGTCGAGGCGCAGCCCGAGCGCTGAGGCGGCGAGTGCGCGCGCGGCGGGCCCGTCGAAGACGTGCGGCCCGTCCGGGCGCGGGCGCATGCCGGGCGGGACGGTCTCGAAGGCCGCGAGCGGCGAGGGAACCCAGTGGAAACGGGGCGGATCGAGTCCGGCCAGGCGGTAGAGGCCGGAGATGGCCGCTTCGGCGGCCGGACGGTCGGCGGGCCGCGCGGGCAGCGCCCGGCCCAGCCATTCATCGCGGATGGCGGCAGCGTCCCGCTGCACGGCTCCGCTCATCGGATGCGGGCGGCGACGCCCCTTTCATCGATCATGCCCGCATGGTGACAGACCCCCGCCCACCCTGTCCACAGGCTTCCAGGCCCGTTCCACATCAAGGCGCCCAAGCGCCCGACACCTCGTACCCGGGCGGGCTGCGGGCCGCCAGGAACCTCTCAGGGTTCTTTCACCGGACTCTGAACCGGGGGACGTAGACCGTCCGTCATGGGTCTGACACGTCGCGGTTTCCTGGTGGGGACGGTACTGGCCGGCGGTGCGGCGCTGGCCGGCGCCGCCGGCACGCTCGACCGCACCGCCACCGGTTCCGCCTCCGCCGCCGGCACGAAGGCCGGGACGGCGCCGGCCGGCTACCTCACGCTGCCGGGAGCGCAGCCGCCGAAGGTCACCGTGCGCCGCACCGGAGCCGTCGCCTCCGGGCTGCTGTTCGTCGCGCCGTTCCGCGGCACCGACCAGGCCGACGCCCTCATCGTCGACGACGACGGCGAACCGGTGTGGTTCCGCGGCTCGAACGACCTCGTCACGGACCTGCGCGTGCAGGCCTACAAGGGCGACCCGGTGCTGACGTACTGGGAGGGCGCGCGGCTCACCGGAGGGCACGGCGCCGGCAACGGGATCGTCCTCGACCGCGGCTACAGCAAGATCGCCGAGGTCCGGGCCGGGGACGGCATGGACGGCGACCTGCACGAGTTCCAGCTCACCGACCGCGGCACCGCGCTGCTCACCGCGTACCCCAAGGTCACCGCGGACCTGCGGCCGATCGGCGGCCCCCGCGACGGGCACGTGTACGGCTGCCGCGTCCAGGAGGTCGACATCGCGACCGGGAAGGTACTGCTCGACTGGAAGGCGCTCGACCACATCGCGATCGCCGAGACGAAGATGCCGATGACCAAGGGCACCGACGGGACGAAGGGCAGGACGTTCGACCCGATCCACGTCAACTCGGTGCAGGCCCACGGCGACACCCTGCTGATCTCCGCGCGCGACACCTGCGCGCTGTACTCGGTCGACCGGCGGACCGGCGCGGTGCGGTGGCGGCTCGGCGGCGCGCGCAGCGACTTCGCGCTCGGCCCAGGCGCCGCGTTCGCCTGGCAGCACGACGCCCGCCGCCTCGACGCCACCACGATCTCGCTCTTCGACAACCACATCACGAACGTCGGCGACGGCGCGTCCCGCGGGCTCGTCCTGAAGATCGACGAGCGGGCCCGGAAGGCGACGCTGCTGCGGGAGTACACCGACGGCACGACCTACGGGCAGTACATGGGCAACGTGCAGATGCTGCCGGGCGGCAACGCGCTCGTCGGCTACGGCTCGACGGCCACCGTGATCGAGTTCGGGCCCGACGGGAGCCCGGTCATGGAGATGACCGGGGCCGGCTCCTACCGCGCGTACCGCTCGCCCTGGTCCGCGCGGCCCGCGGCGGCACCGGCCGTCGCCGTCGCGTCGGTGTCCGGCGGCCGGATGCGGGTGCACGCCAGCTGGAACGGCGCCACGGACGTCGCGGCCTGGCGGTTCCTCACCGACGCGAACGCGGCCCGCCTCACGGCCGCCGCGACGGTCCGGCGCACCGAATTCGAGACGGCCGCCACGATGCCGGTCGCGCCGCGCGTCGTCGCTGAGGCGCTCGCCGCGAATGGCGGCGTCATCGGCCGGTCCGCCGTCCAGGCCGTCAGCGTCTGAGCCGCGCCGGGGACCGGCCGCCGCGCGGCCGGGTCAGTCCGCCGGGGGCCGGCTCAGCGTCGAGTTCAGCGCCCGCAGCCGGTCCAGCTCGCGGCGGTCCCGCTTGGTCGGGCGCCCCGCGCCCCGGTCACGGCGCCCGATCGGCACCAGCGCCTCGCGCGGCGGCGGGGGCGGGCTCTTGTCGATCAGGCACTCGGCCGCCGCCGGCGCCCCCACCCGCTTGCGGACGATCTTCTGCACGACCACGATCCGCTCCCGGCCGTCGTGCCGCAGCCGCACCTCGTCGCCGATCTTCACCGCGGTCGCCGGCTTCGCCCGCTCGTCGTTCACCCGCACGTGCCCCGCGCGGCAGGCCGTCGTCGCCATCGACCGCGTCTTCAGCAGCCGGACGGACCAGATCCACAGATCGACCCGCACCGTCCCCTCGTCCGCCATGCCCTGGAGTCTATTGACCGCGTCAACGGCTTATCCGGATCACCGGTTCGCCGTGATCCACGCGTCCGCCCGCTCCCACTGCGCGTACAGCCAGTTGATCCGCGCCTCCCGCCCCTCCGGGACGTCCTCGGCGGCGATCCGCCACCACCGCGCGCGGACCGGCTCCGTCAGCGGCACCCGCCGCCAGATGTCCCGGACCGAGGCCATCCGGTCGAGACCCACGTGCGCGACGAACACCACGTCCGCCCCGGGCGCCGCGTCGATCGCCGCGAGGACGCCGCCGGGACGCGGCGGCATCAGGTTCCGCAACCGCGCCGCCCGGACCGCGTCGCGCCGCCGGTGCCGGCGCGCCAGCCGGCGGATCGCCCGGCGCCGCCGCTCCGGCGAGAAGTTCCCGCCCTCCGGGAAGATCAGCAGCGCGTCCCGCGGCCCGAGGCCCTCCGCCAGCCGCCCGATCCGCTCCGTCGCGCCGCCGCGCCCCACGAACACGTTCGGCAACCGGTTCGCCGCGATGTCGATGCACGGATCCAGCTGCAGCTCCCCCTTCATCACCACCCGCGGCCGCCGCCGGTACCCGGTCAGCAGGTGATGGACGAGGATCAGCGCGTCGCCCGGCCCCGCGTGCCGGCTGAGGACGATCACCGGCCGGTCCGCGTTCGACCCGTCCCCGCTCCCCTCGTCCTCGACCCGCAGGCCGAGCCGCCGCCCCGCCACCGCGTACAGGCCCGCCACGTAACGGCGGATCACGTCGTAATGCCGCTCGTCGCGCCCGCGCCCCGTGCACCACAGCCACGCGCACTCCAGCACCGCCGCCGACTCCCGCGTCCCCCACGCCAGCGCGAACCACAGGAACCGGACGACCCGCCTGCGCCTCCGCCCGAACAGCACGCCGAAGAACCACACGACGGGGAAGGCGGCCACCACCAGCAAGGTCAGCAGGAACAGCACCGGCGTACAGACCAGACGCCGGACAACAGGGGGAGGCACCATCTCACACCTGCTCTTCGAGATACCTCATCGACGCCGCGTAGGCCCGCTCTATATGCCCCGCGATCCCCGAGGCGTCCCGGTACCGCATCTGCGAATAGTCGACGCCCGCCTTCTGCCGCTTCCCGCCCGCCGGCAGGACGTGCACCTCCAGCCCGTCCGGCAGCGCCGCCATCTCCTCGAAGAACCGGTGCCGCCGCGCGATCTCGAACGCCACCATCCCGACTTCCCACGGCCTCCGCGGCGGGACCAGCGCCCGCTCGACCCGTCCCACCTGCAGCACGTAGATCCTCGTCGCGCCCAGCGACACCGCCCGCCCCACCGGGATGCTGTGCACCAGCCCGCCGTCGAAGTAATGCCGCCCGTCCACCTCGACCGGCGGCAGCAGCCCCGGCGCCGCGCACGACGCCAGCACCGCCGGGATCACCGGCCCCTGCGAGAACCAGTGCCCCATCGCCGTCTCGATCCCCGCCGCGACGCACTGGAACGGGACCGCCATCTGCTCGAACTCCCGCACCGGCAGCAGCCCCTCCAGCATCCGCCGCAGCGGCTCCGCCGAATGCAGATGCGTCCCCGACCGCGCCAGCGTCCACAACCGCTCCCACACCCGCGCCCCGAACACCTCCCGCGCCGCGTCGTCCGACCACACCCCGGTCAGCCGCCCCACCGCCGTCTCCGGGTCCGCCGCGACGAACGCCCCGTTCAGCGCCCCGATCGACGTCCCCACCACCAGGTCGGGCCGCACCCCGGCCTCCTCCAGCGCCCGCAGCATCCCCACCTCGTGCGCGCCGAGCACGCCCCCGCCGCCCAGCACGAACGCCGTCCCGCCCGTCTCCGCCACCGTCCCTCCTTAGCCGCCCCCGTTCATCCCCGAAGAAACCAACCCAAATCAGGCCCGCCTTGCCCCCGGCTTGACCCTCACACCGATGTGAGGCCCTACCGTCCCGTGGCATGACGACCCCGACATCCGGGCGGCGCGCGTCGATCATCCACGGTTACGGCGCCACCCCCGCGGACCACTGGTTCGGCCGGCTCGCCGAGCGGCTCCGGCAGACCGGCGTCCCCACCACGATCCCGGCACTCCCGACCCCCGAGACCCCCGACCCCGCCGAGTGGACGGCCGCCGTCCGCGCCGACGTCGGCACCCCCGACGAGGGCACGGTCATCGTCGCGCACAGCCTCGGCTGCCTCACCGTCCTGCGCTACCTGCGCTCGCTCCCGTCCCCCTGGCGCCTCGGCGCCCTCGTGCTCGTCGCCGGTTTCGTCGACCCGCTGCCCGCACTCCCCGAACTGGACGCCTACATCGCGGACGGCTGCGACGTCGAGGGCCTCGCCGCCCACGTCGACCGGCTCACCATCCTCCGCTCCGACGCGGACCCGTACGTCCCGACCGGCCACACCGACCGCCTGGCACGCCTGCTCGGAACGACCGCCGAGATCGTCCCCGGCGCCGGCCACTTCCTGGCCTCCGACGGCATCACCGACCTACCCCAGGCCCTGCCGGGCATCGGGGCCAGCGGGGCCAGTGGGGGCACCACGAGTGGGGCGGCTGCCACGGCCTGAAATGATCAGAGCGGGAGGTCGTCTATGCGCTGGCGCAGCGACTCCGCTCCTGGTGCGCCCGCCCAATGAGTCGAATCCACAGGCTGTGGATAGAGACTGAGGACTTCCTTAGGGCGCCGGGCATCGAACGTTCTTAAGACTGAAGCAGCACAAGGCGCATTAGGCAATCATCATTTTTCCCGTACGGGCGATGGACGTGGAAGCGTTAGCGGCGGCCCTGCGCTAGGGCATCGCATTGACCTTGCTCGGGTATCGGACGGGCCATGTGATGGTCTCGCGATAAACGACGAAAAGGGTGTTCGGGTGGTGGGGTGGCGCTTGCGTACGGGGCCGCGTTAGGGGCAGGCTCCGCCTGCCCCGCCCCGGGTCGCGCCACCCCACCACCGTCTTCCGTAAGGTGCGAAGAGAACCGAAGGGCAACACCGCAACACCTGATCGGAAACGAGCCGCCCCCCGATGTGGGTGTGTTGCTGGGTCACTGGCATTGCGGGCCGTGGGGTGTTGGCGTGCCGCATTCGACAGGCGGCCTTGGCTATTGCCTTGGTGTATCGCGCTGTCATGTCGGGACCGCACCGTCATGGAGGCAGGTTGGCTCACCCGTCGCGGGTGGCGGCTGCGGGTGAACCTGCGCGCGGCGCGGGCCGGGATAGACAGGTGTTTGGCGGTGGTGAGGCCGCTATGCGGTTCGGTCCGGGGCGGTGTTGGTCGGTGCTGCTGGGCGGCGTAGTGGCCGGGTGACTGGGAGCGGTCTCCGCAAAGAGCTGTCTGGTGGGGCACCCGCAACTGATGTGAGGTGGTCGCCTGGCGTGTGGGCATGCCGGGGCCGCCCGTCATCGGTGTGGATGCGGGCGGACCGGCACAGGGCACGGCTGGGAGCGGTGTTGCGGTGGTGGGTGGTTATGCGGCCCAGTCGAGGGCCGAGTCGGGTGGGCCGATGTTGCCTGGTGGTCCGGCCCCGGTCGCGGATCCTCTGAAGTCGGCCGGTGGGAGTAGCCGGTAGACGTATCGCCCGTCCTGATCCTTGGTGATCTGGATCTGGTCGGGGCGACTGTGCTTGAAGCGGTTGTGCCATCCGCAGGTGAGGGCGAGTTGGTCGATGTCGGTGGGCGATCGCCCGAGCGCCCATCCGTGGACGTGGTCGACCTCGCACAGTGTCCCGGGCACTTCGCAGCCTCGTACCGCGCACGAGGGGTAGAGCGTCTCCAGGACTTGGCGTTGTGCTGCGGAGGCGAATCGTTCGCGGTAGCCGAGGTAGAGCGGGGTGTTGCCGCGTCCGAGTAGGAGGGGTGAGACTCCGGCGGCTAGGGCGATGCGGCGGGCTTGTGCGGCGGGGATGGGGGTGCCGTCGGTGAGGCGTGCCGGGGCGTTGCCGCCGGTGAGGGTGTCCAGGTCGCAGATGACGGTGACCTTGGACGCCTTGTGCCCGCCCGACAGCACGCTCGACAGCGCCGCCGCCGTCCGCTCGGCGAGGTCACGACGGTCGTCCGGCCCGGCCGGCTTGGCCAGCGGAGCCAGGCTGCCGTCCCAGATCGCGGCGTCTTCGGGGTTCAGCCAGCCCTTGACGTAGCGGCCGCCGTCCAGGGAACGCGTGGTCGTCAGCCAGGACTTGTCGTAGCCGCGCTTGGTGTCCTCGTCGGGGGCGTCTTCGGTGTCGTCGCGTTCGGCGATGAGGTCGCGGATGCGGCGGCCGAACGCGGCGAGCTTCCCGGCCGAGAAGCCCTGCTCGACGAAGCCGAGGAGGATTGTCTCGGCCTCGGCGCAGTCGTGGTCGTCGAGGCGTGAGACCGAGTCGGCGACGGTGGCGGCGTATCCGTAGGACAGTTCCCCGGCCGCGAGCTGTGCGCAGACCTCCGGTAGGCGGTGGCGCTGCCGGGCGAGGGTGAGGCGCTCCTTGGCGCGGCTGTCGCGCATGCCCAGCCGCGATCGCAGCCATGCTTGGGTGGAGGGATATCCCCACCGGGCCTGCTCTCCGGCGGTGTCGACTCGGCCGATGAATCCGGCGAGGACGCTTTCCTGCAGATCGGACGCGGCCACCAGGGTTTCGGTGAGTTCCAGGCACGCGGCCGCTGATTCGGGGGCTCCTCGCGATGCGAGTTCAGTGGCGATGGCCGAGAGCGCGTTCACCAGTTCCATGGTGGACGCGGCCTCAACCTCGACCGTCACTGATTGCATACGTAAATAGTACCCTGCGTGACTGACATTCGAAGCTGTTCAAGGCCGTTCGGGCCACATTCTTCTCGGTATCTTTTCGGCGGGAAAGGCGGCCGAATCGCGCGGCCATTGCCGATCTTCGCGCCTCGCGGAAGGTGGAAGTCTCGCCTCTTGGTTCCTGACGGAGGGGGTGGTGGGGTGGCGCGACCCGGGGGCGGGGCAGGCGGAGCCTGCCCCCATCACCTGCCTAGGGGCCGCAGAGGCTCCAAAGTCAAGGGTGGACGAAGTCCATCGCGAAGCGACGCCGAAGGCGCCCTTGACTTTGGAGGGGCGGCCCCGTACGCAAGCGCCACCCCACCACCCGAACACCCCTCTTGTCATTCTTTCGAACATTCATATTTATGACTTCCGAACGTGCGCTCTGACCTTCGGCCTTGCGACACAGAGGCACCTACTCTCTTCCCCCCGCACTTCGGCCCAACTTCGCTACCGTCACCCCTCAAGCGCCACCGCTGCCTCGCCTCTGGGCACGTAGCACCCCTACCTGTGGCCACATCACACCGCCTCAGCCAATCTCGCCCCACAACACTTCGCACACCGCTTGGCCCAGCCAGATCTCGATCACACCTCGGGCACCGCTTCGCTCCACCAACACTGTTGCGCACCGCTCACCCCCAACACCTCATCCACCGCTTCGCCCCCAACACCTCGTGCACCGCACCACCCCGCCTACGACACTCGCCTTGCCTACCTACGGCCTCGTCTCACGACGCCACCCCGCAGCCTCACCCCTCGCTACCCCGCCACCCCGCCACCCCGCCACCCCGCAGCCTCGTCCCCACCACCTCACCACCTCGTCACCTCACCACCTCGCCACCTCATCACCTCGTCACTCCGTCACCTCTCGCCCGTCACCCCTCGCCCCTCGCCCGTCATCGCGAGACTCGTTACCCCTCACCAGTTCACGCGTCACCCCAACCACCAACATCCGGCCCCGCACCGCCTGGCCTCACAGCCGCACCGCCTTGGGCACACTGGCGCCACCGCTCCTGTGGCGCTGTCCCGCCACACATCGCCTCCAGCGGCGCAGCCGCCACGCCTCCTGACGGTCTTGACCGCGCTGAATCTGGGAGGCCAGCGTCGCCATCGCCGACTCCAGACTCGGTCTCGTCACGCTGTCAGCCATGTAGTCGGGCCATCTGCCCTCGGCGGCCCCCAGCCAGGACCCCAAATTGCGCTCGCGCCTCGGGGGTCGTACGCGTTCTCGGGATCGTCCTCGAACGGCGCTCACCAGCCCGGTCTCCCTCCTTGCGGGCGGCCGATGAGTTCTGAGGACGGCGCTGGTCGAACCCCGTGAGCACCGTGAATCATCGCGATCGTCCAAGGAGCATCAGGATGCGGAAGATCACCGCTGGGCTGTTCATCTCGCTCGACGGAGTCGTCGAGAACCCGCAGGACTGGCACTTCCCGTACTTCAACGAGCAGATGGGCGAGGCCGTCGACGCGCAGATGAGCTCGGCCGACACCCTCCTGCTCGGCCGCCGGACGTACGACAGCTTCGCGGGTGCGTGGCCGGAGCGGGAGAAGGCCGGTGCCGAGGACGCGGCGTTCGCCAAGAAGCTCGGTGACGCCCGCAAGATCGTGGTGTCGACGCAGGAGCTCGACTTCACCTGGCGCAACTCCGAGCAGCTCGAGGGCGACCTCATCGAGGCCGTGACGGCGTTGAAGGACGAACCGTCGACGTCGGACATCGCGATCAGCGGGTCGGTGTCGCTCGTCCGGCGGCTGCTGGCGGCGGGACTCCTCGACGAGCTGCACCTGCTGGTCCATCCGATCGCCGTGGGCGCGGGGATGCGGCTGTTCGAGGACGTGGACGCGCCGCTGCCGCTGCAGCTCATCTCGTCGGAGACCTTCACGACCGGCGTTGTGCATCTGGTCTACCGCCGAGACGAGGGCGCTCCGACGGGCGACTACGTGAAGGCCAGGGAGAGCCTTCCGCAGTCCGCCGGCTAGGGAGTGCTCCTCGGGCGAGTCGGTCACGGGACGCTCAGCATGGGGGCCTGAGCGGCCAGCGCGGGCAGTGCTCGGGTAGGTCGTGCGGCCCCATGCTTGCGAGGGCTCGAAGGCGGCCGGGCCTTCCGGCGCCGGGGCGGGAAGCCCGCGGCGCCGGAAGGGCGGGCGGCTCAGCGGTGGGTGCGGAGCCCGTAGCCGTAGGGGAACAGCGGGTCGTAGTTCTTGTCGCCGACGTTGATCGGCTCCTGGGACTCGCTGCGCGGCCATGTGTAGGACAGGCGGCCGGTGAACGGACGGTTCCCGAAGAGCGTGTCGGAGACGCCGGCGCCCTCGCTGCCGGGCAGCCACGACATCACGAACGCGTCCATCTTCGGCAGTTCGTCGGTGACGATCTGCGGCCGCCCGGCGACGTCCAGGACGACGCACTTCTCGATGGCGGAGCAGACCTTGTCGATGTTGGCCTTGTCGGTGTCGGACAGGTTGAGGGTGTGGCCGTTGCCGACGTCGCCGACGCCTTCGGCATAGGGCGTCTCGCCGACGACGACGACTCCGACGTCGCTGCCGGCCGTGGGCGCGGAGGCGTCGGCGCTGTAGGTGACGTTCTTGGCGTTCTGCTTGATGCCCTGCAGGATCGTGGTTCCGGGGATGGTGTTGCCGGAGGCCCCCTGCCAGGTGACGGTCCAGCCGCCGGCCTGGTTGCCCATGTCGTTGGCGTTGACGCCGGCGACGTAGATGCGCTGCGACTTCTTCAGCGGCAGGACGCGGCCGGAGTTCTTCAGCAGCACCTGCGACTCGGCGACGGCCCGGCGGGCGACGGCGCGGTGCTCGGGCGAGCCGACGGAC
Source organism: Actinomadura sp. RB99 (assembly GCF_014706005.1). Taxonomy (NCBI): domain Bacteria; kingdom Bacillati; phylum Actinomycetota; class Actinomycetes; order Streptosporangiales; family Thermomonosporaceae; genus Actinomadura; species Actinomadura sp. RB99. The sequence continues at coordinate 61,012 of NZ_JABMCA010000058.1, forward strand.
TTGATGTTGGTCCGGTCGGTGTAGGGGTGCTCGAAGAGCCCGAGTTCGAACTTGGCCTTGAGGATGCGGGCCACGGCGTCGTCGATGCGGGACGTCGCGACGCGTCCGGCCTTCACCTCGGCGAGGAGGGTCTGCTCGAACTGCGGCGCGCTGTAGGGCTCCATGAACATGTCCATGCCGGCGTTGACGGCCGTGCGGACCTGGGCGGCGTAGTCACCGGGGAGCTGGTGGATGGCCTCCCAGTCGCTGATCAGGAACCCGTCGAACCCGATCTTCTTCTTGAGGACGTCGGTGAGCAGCTCCTTGCTGGCGCTCATCTTGACGGGGTTGCCGACGCCGTCCTCGGTCCAGTCGACGCTGGAGAACGACGGCATGATGCTGCCGACGTGGTACTTGCGCACGGCGGGCACGTACGGCGCCAGGTCGATCTTGTTGAAGTGGGCGCGGTCGGTGATGGTGACGCCCTGGTCGATCGTGTAGGTGCCGCTGGTGGACGACCCGTACTTGGTGTCGCCGTCGCCCGCGTAGTGCTTGGCGGTGGCGAGGACGTGCGCGGGGTCGGCGAGGTCCTTGGTGGTGCGCCCCTGGAAGCCTTCGAGGGCGGTCTCCATCTTGATGACGAGCGCGGGGTCCTCGCTGAAGGACTCGTATGTCCGTCCCCAGCGGAGGTCGCGGGAGACGCAGATGCAGGGCGCGAACACCCACTGCGGGCCGGTCGCGCGCGTCTCGGTGGCGGTGATCCGCTCTTCCTCGCGGACGAGCGCGGGGTCGCGGGTGGCGCCCATCGCGTTGTTGTGCGGGAAGACCGTGGCGCCGACGAGGTTGTTGTCGCCGTGCACCGAGTCGATCCCGTACAGCAGCGGGATCTTCAGCCGGGTCTTGAGCGCGGCGGCCTGGTACCGGTCGACCATGTCGGCCCAGCCGGACGGGGTGTTGTCGGCCGGCACGGACCCGCCGCCGGACAGCACCGAGCCGAGCGCGAGCCCGGTGATCTGGCTCGGGTCGGAGTCGATGGCGCCGCGTTCGGCCTGCGTCATCTGGCCGATCTTCTCTTCGAGCGTCATCCGGCCGAGCAGGTCGGAGACGCGCTGGGCGACGGGGAGCCGCGGGTTGAGGTAGGGCGCGGAGGCGGGCGCGTCCGCGAGGGCCGGGCCGGACGCCGCGGGTACGGCGGAGGCGGCGACCGCGAGCGCGATCAGCGAACGCCTGATCCGGGTGGCCGTTCGGGTGTGGGGGTGTCGCAAGATCCCTCCTGGGTCGTGACGGCGACGGCGACGCGCGCGGCCCGGTGGACCGCGCGCCCGCGCGTGTCCGCAGGTGGGCGGACGGGGTCACGGCGCGCCCGGACGGCCATGACCCCTGCGGCGGGCTGCAGCGTCAGAAGGAACCTCCCCCGGCCTTGATCATCTGTCAAGGACCCCCCGCCCGACCTTGATGATCTTGGTCGAAGCATGGGGCCGGACGGCTTGACGGCGGCTAAATTCACTATTTAAATTATCGGCCGAAATAAGCCGGTCGGACGGGTCGGGCGCCGGTCGCCCCGCCCGCCTTCGCGCTGCCCGGCCGCGCACCGCCCGGCCGCCCGTCCCGGCCCAGTGGCCACACCCGGCCGCGCTCCCTCCCACGCCGCCCCCGACCGCGCATGCCCTACATCCACCCCGTGGCCGCTCGCGCAACCGTCCCGACAGCGGCCGACACCTCGGGCGTCCGAAACTGCGCGGAGGTTGTCGTTCCAGCCGCTCGTGCGGGGCCCGGCCCGCCGCGGAGCATGGCGCCATGAACGACTTCGGCATCGGCGGCCGGTCCTGGTGGAGGGCCGGGCTCGCCGTCGCGACGGTGGGGTGGGGCGCGCAGCAGTTCGCGCCGCTCCTGCCGCTGTACCGGGCCAGGCTCGGCCTCTCCGCGACGACCGTGCAGGCCACGTTCGGCATGTACGTGCTCGGGCTCGTCCCCGGGCTGCTGCTCGGCGGCCCGGTCTCCGACCGCCTCGGCCGCCGCCGCGTGCTCGTCCCGGCGCTCGCCGCGTCCGCCGCCGGAACGGTCCTGCTGGTCCTCGGCGGGACGGGCTCCGGATGGCTGTTCGCGGGACGGCTCGTCGCGGGCGTCGCGAGCGGCGCCGCGTTCAGCGCCGGCGCGGCCTGGATCAAGGAGCTGTCGGCGACGGCGGCGGGCGCGGCGCCGCGCCGGCTGACGATCGCGATGAGCGTCGGGTTCGGGCTCGGGCCGCTGGCCGCCGGGCTGCTCGCGCAGTGGGCGCCCGCCCCGACCGTCGCGCCGTACGTCCCGCACCTGCTCCTCGCCTGCCTCGCGCTGCCGCTCGCGGCCCGCGCCCCGGAGACCGGCCGCCGGACGGGCGCGCCGGACCTCCTGCGGGACGCCCTGCGCGTCCCCGAGGCGCTCGGGCGCCGGTTCCGGACGGTGGTCGTGCCGCTGGCGCCGTGGGTGTTCGGGTCCGCGTCGGTCGCGCTCGCGTACCTTCCGGGGCTGGTCGGCGACCGCCTCGGCGGGCACGCCCTCGTGTTCGGCGCGGCCGTCACGACGCTGACGGCCGCGGCGGGGATCGCCGTCCAGCCGCTCGCCCGCCGGGTCCGCGCGCCGTGGCGGCTGCTCATGACGGCGTTGGGCCTCGTCACCGCCGGGATGCTGGTCGCGACCGGCGCGGCGGCCGCGTCCAGCCCGGTGCTGGTGGTCGCGGCGGCGCTGGTGCTCGGCGCGGCGTACGGGTGCTGCCAGGTGTGCGGGCTGCAGGAGGTGCAGCGGCTCGCCCGCCCGGAGCGTCTCGCCGCGCTGACGTCGGTCTACCAGGCCGTCTCCTACGTCGGCTTCGCGGTGCCGTTCCCGCTGGCCGCCGCCGGACGGCTCGCCCCGCCGCCCGTCCTCCTGCTCGCCATGACGGGCCTGGCCGCGCTGACCCTCGCCGCGCTGGCCCGCACCGGACGGTCCCGCGCCGGAGACCCCCGCACCGGCGCCGTACCGGTCGAGCGGCCGGGTGATCAGCCGGGAATGGCCGAGGCGCGGAAGGTCCGCCGGTAGGCGTCCGGCGAGACGCCGAGGACGCGGTGGAAATGGCGGCGGAGCGTGGCGGCGGTGCCCATGCCGGTCCGGTCGGCGATCACGTCGACGCCGTCGTCGGTGGTCTCCAGCAGCTCCTGCGCGCGGCGGACGCGCTGGGCGTGCAGCCACTGCAGCGGCGTCGTCCCGGCGACGGCGTGGAAGTGCCGCGCCAGGTTGCGGGAGCTCATCCCGGCGCGGCGGGCGAGGTCCTCGACGGTCAGCGGCTCGTGCAGCCGGGCGAGCGCCCACGGGAGCAGGCCGGCGAGCGCGTGCTCGCGGCCGGGCCCGACGGGCGCGGGGATGTACTGGGCCTGCCCGCCGGGCCGGTGCGGCGGGACGACGAGCCGCCGCGCCAGGTCGTTCGCGACGGCGGCGCCGTGGTCGAGGCGGACGATGTGCAGGCACAGGTCCATGCCGGCGGCCTTGCCGGCCGACGTCATCACGGACCCGTCGTCGATGTAGAGCACGCCGGGGTCGACCTCGACGCGCGGGTACAGCTCGGCGAGGTGCGCCGCGTGCATCCAGTGGGTGGTGGCGCGGCGCCCGTCCAGCAGCCCGGCGGCGGCGAGGACGAACGCGCCGGTGCAGATCGACACCACCCGGGCGCCGGCGTCGTGCGCGTCGCGGACCGCGGCGACGAGGTCCGCGGGCGGCTCCTCCAGGACGTTCCGGCAGGCCGGGACGATCACGGTGCCGGCGGCGGCGAGCCCGTCGAGCCCGCGCGGGGCCTCCACCTGGAACCAGCCGCCGAGCCGGACGGACGCGGGGGCGCAGACGGTGAAGTCGTACCAGGGGTCGGCGAGGCCGCGGTCGACGCCGAACACCTCGCAGGGCGCGGCGACCTCGAACAGGGTGATCCCTTCGCTGACGGCGAGCGCGACGGTCGGCATGTCCGGAATCGTACGCCCGGCACTGTTCCGGACGGGCACAGTTCCGGACGCGCCGTTCCGGACGCGCGCCGTTCCGGACGGGCACTGCTCCAGACGGGCACTGTCCCGGACCGGGGTGCGGGCGCACCGGGGCGCCCGGCCGGCCTGCGGGTGGTGGGCCGACCGGGCGCGTACGGTCCGGTGCTCGGAGGTGCCGGGCGGTGCGGGACCGGGCCTCAGCCCGGGTGGCGCCCGCCGCCCTCGCCGTGCTCGGCGTGCGTGCCGTCGTCGCGCGTGACCTCGACGCGCTCCTTGCGCAGCTCGCCGCGGACGGTCTGCTCGTCCTGCACCTGCTCGGTGCGGATCCGGAGCCGTTCCACCGGGACGGTCTCCTTGGCCACGACCGGGCGCTCCTCGTAGAGGATGATCTCCTGGTCGTCCTCGGTGATGGTGACCTGCACGCCGGGCCGCCCGTCCGTGATCGGCTCCCGGTCGATCTTGATCTCCTCGTGGCTGACCGGGACGGTCCGCTCGACCATCTCGGTCTCCACCCACTTGCGGACGTGCACGCGGCCGGACTCGTGCCGCTCGGTGTCGATGCGCAGCCGCTCCTCGGACCGGGTGATCTCGGTCATCGGGGCGCCGGGCTGGGCGGGCAGCGGCTCGCCGCGCTTGTCCCGCTCGGGGTGGACGGCCATCCCGGCGGCGCCGGTGGTGCCCGCGGTGCCGGTGGTGCCCGGGGTGCCGGTGCCGGTCTTGCCGGTGGTGCCCGCCTCGCCGGTGCCGCCGGTGGTGCCGGCCATGCCGGACGGCGCCCTGCCCTGCGCGCCGGTCGTGCCCTGGTCGGACGCGGCCCGCTCGCCGGCCATGCCTTGCCCGCCGGCCATGCCCTTCCCGCCGGCCATGTCGCGGTCGCCGGCCGTCCCCGTGTCCGCGCCGCCCTCGGCGCGTCCCTCGGCCGTGCCTTCGCCGCCCTCCGTGCGGCGGCCGCTCGGCGGGCGCACGCCGTAGTGCCGGTACAGGTCGACGATCTGGGCGTGCGAGAGGTGCTCGTCGGCGTCCACGTTGGGCGCGCCCTTGATCGTCTCCTTGTCGTAGGGGACCTGCAGCATGTCCTGGGCCTTGCGGGCGCCGGACAGCGGGACGAAGCTCTCCCGCATCCCGAACCATCCGGTGTGCACCGTCACCCACTCCGGCGCGCCGGAGTCGTCGTTGAGGTAGACCTGCTTGACCGTGCCGACCTTGGCGCCGTGGGTGTCGGTCACGCTCATGCCCATGAGTTCCCGCACCTGTGTCTGCACCTGCACGTTGAACACCCCCGAGTTGCCTGATTACCTCCTGATTTTTCCGTACTGCGCACCGGTAAACACGTTTGCCGAATGATGGACGGTGATTTGCCCGGCCCTGACCGTGCGGCGCCGGGCACTCCGTCCGCCATTTTCCGGAAGATGCGCAGATGGCCGCCTATTTGACAATGGCCATATTCGCATTGTGGTGATCATTTTAGGCTGTACCGGTTTGCCTTTTCCGGCACCGCGAAAGACTGACGGCTGGAGCGCGAAAGGCTGTACCGACACATCGGAGAAATGGCATGGACGACGTCACGCCCGCCGGACGCGGGCGGCGCACCGGCGCCTGGTGCGCCGCCGCCGCGGCCCTGTCCTGCACGGTCGCCGGGGGCGCGATCACCGCCGCGGCGGTCGCCGCCGGGGC
>NZ_JABMCA010000059.1:0-63882 GCF_014706005.1 Actinomadura sp. RB99
GCGAAGCCGGTGCCCGCGCCGCCACCCCCGGGGCCGCCGCGCCCGGCGCCGATCCCGGCCGCGGCTCCATGGCCGCGCCCCGCGAGCGAGCCCGTCATGGGACGTCCCGGAACGAGCGCGGGCGGCCAGGAGAACAACGCGGCACGCCCGCCGGCCGCAGCGGGCCAGGCGCGCGTCCGAAAGCCGGAGCCGCCGGTCGGCGGCGCAGGGCGGGCGCGCGGCGGAGACCCGCTGGTGTTCGACCGGCCGCAGGGCGCGCCCACACCACCGGAAGGCGGCGGCACCCGCGTGTTCCGGCCGGGGCTGCGGTCGGGGATCGCGGTCGCGGCGATCGCGGTGCTGGTGGCCGGTGGCGTGACCTACCTGGTCCGCGACGGCGGGAACGGCGGCGGGCACGAGGACGCTCCGGGCGCCGAGGCCGCAGACAAGGTGTTCGCGGTCCCGGCCGCGCTGTATGACGGCCACGAGCAGACGGTCACGGCGGTCGCGGTGCACGGCGGCACGGCGGTGACGGTCGGCAGTGAGACGGTGGACGCGCCGCGCGGGCAGATCCTCGTGTCGTCCGACGGCGGCAAGGCGTGGAGCACCGCGAAGGTGAAGGACGAGGGCGGCACCGCCCAGGACGTGCCGGAGGTCGTCGTGGCGGGCGACCGCGCCTGGGCGGCACTGGGACGCGGTCCAGGCGGCGTGGCCGTGTGGACGAGCGCGGACGGCCGCACGTGGACGCATCGTGCCGGGGCCGCGGGCGCGTTCACGGCGGGCGACCAGGTCACCGGTGTCGCGGCCACCTCCACGGGTTTCGCGGCGATCGGCACCAACCAGGGCGCGGCGGTCCTGTGGACGTCCTCGGACGGCGCCGCATGGCAGCGGCAGCAAGCGCCGCTGCAAGGGAAGCCCGTGAGCATCGCGGCGAGCGGTGCCACGCTGGTCGTGCGGAACGACAACGGCGATCTGTGGCGGTCGGCCGACGGCGGACGGACGTGGGCGCGCGCGGAGGTCCCGCAGAGCGACGGGTCGTACGGGCCCGTCGTCGCGCTGACGTCGGGCCCCGGCGGGTTCTTCGCGGCGCGCGAGGGGCGCCGGACGGGCGGGTCGTCGAAGCACCCGAAGAAGCGGGCGCTCGCGGTGTTCTTCCGGTCGTCGGACGGCGTCGGCTGGACGCGGTCGAGCACCATCGACCGCCGCACCTACTCCAGCCTCACCGCGCTGGGCGGATCCGACGCGGGCCTGGCCGCGCTCACCCCGCTCACCGACGGGCGCGTGGCCGCGCAGCGCAGCAAGGACGGCGTGAACTGGAAGTCCGTGGAGAGGCTCGGGACGGACCAGGGCCGCCAGGCCGGTTCGGCGGCGGCACTGCCGCAGGGCGTGCTGGTGGCGGGCCACCAGGACTCCGGCGCGTACCTGGCGGCGCCGGGCGCGCGCCACGGGGACATCGATCTGCTGTCCGTCCCGGGCGCGGTGACGCCGGACCGGACCATCACGCGGCTGGTGGCGGGCAACGGCGTGACGCTGGCCATCGGCAGCGGCGCGGGCGAGGCGGCCGTCTGGACGACGCGCGACGGCCGGGCGTGGACGCGCGCGGGCGGGACCGGCCTGACGGGGCCGGGCGTGCAGCGTCTCGCGGCCGCCGCTTACGGGCCGAAGGGATGGGTCGCGGCGGGACGGAGCGCGGCGAAGCCGCTGCTGCTCACGTCGGGTGACGCGAACGCGTGGAGCACCGTCGCGGGCCCGGCGGACGATGACGGCGCGCTGGCCGGCGCCGCCTACGGGCAGGCGGGCTACGTCGTCGTCGGCTCGACGGACAAGGCCCCCATCGCGTGGCGTTCGGACGACCTCGCCCGGTGGACGGCCGGTTCCGGCGATCTGCGGGACGGGAGGATGCACGACGTCGCGGCCGTGACGAAGGGCTACGTCGCGGTCGGTGAGCGCGACGGGGCCCCGGCCGTCTGGACGTCCGACGACGGCGCGAAGTGGACGACGGTGCGGCCGCCGCAGGTGCAGGGGCCGCTCACCCGCGTCGTCGCGCGCGGGGACACGCTGGTCGCGACGGGTGTGGGCAACGCCGTCGCGGTCTCGTCCGACGCGGGACGGACGTGGCGCGCGCAGACCGTCCCGGCGTCCGCGCTGGCGGCGAGCCTGGCGACGCCGCGCGGGTTCGTCCTCGCGGGCACGCCCGCCGGGACGGACGACGTCGCGCTGTGGAGTTCGGCGGACGGCGCGTCGTGGCGGATCACCCGTCCGCGCGGGGCCCGCCTCGCGGGAAAGGGAAGCCAGCGCCTCACCGGCCTGGCCGCACTAGGACAGGGCCTGGTGGCGACCGGCATGGACGGCGACACGCCGACCCTCTGGCACACGGCCCTTCCCTGAGCCGTGCGACCGCCGGCGCCGTTCGCAGGTGCGGGAACGCGGGTCAGGGAGCGGCCTGGCGGCGCCGGTCGGCCGCCGCGGCGCTGAGGATCATCTCGTCGACGACCCAGCGGGCCTCCGGGGACAGGTCGACGAGGGCGCGCAGGACCTCGGGGCGGATGATGCCGTGCTCGACGTCGCGGCGCAGGGCCTTGAGCGTGATGTCCTCGTCGATGGGGGCGGTCTCGCTGGGCCGCCCGAAGTAGCCGATCGGCACGCCGAAGAAGGTGGCGAGCGCCCGGAGGGTCTTGAGCTGCGGGTTCTCCTGGCGTCCGGTGCGCAGCTTCCACACGGTGGTGGACGAGATGTCCTCCCCCGTGGCGCGCGCGATGGCGGCGGCGGTCTCGACGTTGTTGCGGGGCGGATGGGCGTCCGCCGGCCACAGGTTGCGGATCAGCCACTCGACCTTGTCCGCCAGCGTCGCGCCCGGCGCGATCTCTTCCGTCTTGTTGCCCATCCGGCCCCTCCCGAACTCGCCGACCCAACGACTTTAGTTGACCGTACGCGAGGTCGTCAGCCAAGGACACAGGCATTGTTCCACTCCGTGTCGGATCGATCACGCAACCCGACCGGGACCTGCGGGCGACCGGCCGCCTGATGGGCTTCCTGCTCATGGTCGCGCTCGGCGTCGGTCCCCAACCCGTGAGAGAGAGGACAGCCTCGGCCGGCTCGGCGGCCGAGGCCGTTCCGTTCGGCCGCTCCGTCCGGCTGCGGGCCGTATTCCCGACGTATACCGGCCGTGCTTACCCTTCGATCCGTCAGTCCCCCGCCCGGATCCCGATCCCTACGCAACGGAACGCGACGCCGATCACGCTCCCCGCACCGGCGCGCGACGAGCCCTCATCACATCGCACAAAGCGACAGGGACGATGAACGACAATCGCGAAGCCGGCGCGTCCGGCGCGCCGCGCCCGCAGCTGCTGCTCCTGACGGCGGGCGCGCTCGCCGGCGCCGTACTGTTCGCCGCCGCCCTGGTCATCGACCTGACCGGCGCCAACGCTCCACAGACGCCCACGATGCCGGCGATGCCGACCCCGGCGCGGCCCAGCATGCCGGACCTGCCGACGACGCTCCCCAGCGTCCCGCCCGGCGGGACCGGCGTGCCGACGCAGCTCCCCACGGACTTCCCGACGCAGATGCCGTCGTTCCCGACGACCCTGCCGAGCATTCCGCAGATCCCGGGAGGCGCGCCATGACCGCCGTCCCCCCGGCGACCCCGGCGCCGGCGCCGGCGCCGCTCGCGGCGTTCCGGGCGGCCGTCCGCGACGACGCGGCGGCCCGCGGGCGGGCGCTCCTGGTCGTCCGGCTGGCCATCGCGCTGTACCTGCTCGAACTGCTGCTCAACCTCGTCCGCCCGCACGTGCTGCCGGACGAGCCGACCCTGTCGATCTTCCAGAAGACGCCCGGCGGAGGATCGGTCGGCCGGCTCCTCGGCACGCCCCGGGCCGTGTTCTGGACGGTCCTCGCCGGCATCGCGATCGGGGCGCTCATTCAGGGGTTCGTGCTGGTCACCCGGCCGGACGAGCGCCGCGCCCGGGCGCTGACCTGGGCGACGATCGCGGTGATGCTCGGGCCGTTCGGCCTCATCCCGCTCGTGGTCGTCCTGGAGTACCCGGCGCAGGCGCTCGCCTGCGTCCCCGGCACCGCGTTCGTGCTCTGGCTGCTGCACCACGGGCAGCGGTTCTCCCGGGTCCCACTCGCGATGCTGCTGGTCGCGTTCGGCTGGGGCGCGCTGATCGTGTTCGGCCTCGGACGCGCCGCGAGCAACCTCGCGTTCGGCACGGTCGGCGGGTTCGTCGGCAAGGGCGGCAAGGCGTCGCTGACCGCTCAGCTCAAGAACCAGTACCGCGTCATGGACGTCGTCGTCGTGCACCTCGGCGTCGTGAACGCGCTGCTGGTCGCGGCGGGCGTCGTCCTGCTGCTGGTGCTGTTCCGGCACCGCCTCACCGACGCCGTGACGGGCCTCGTCGTCGGCGCCGCCATCGGCCTCGGCTACAACCTCGTCGAGAGCGTGCTGTTCATCCGCCTGTACGGGTCGCTCAGCGCGTTCAACGGCGCGACCGGCGGCTTCGAGTACTGGATCCGGCAGTCCGTCGGGTTGCTCGGCGGGCAGGTGGCGTTCGGCGCCCTCCTCGGCGCCGGGATCGGCGTCGCCGCCCAGGCGCGGCGGCGCGGCGAGCGGCGGCGCGCCGCCCTGACCGCCCTCGCCGCCGCGTCCACCGGCGCGATCGCCACCGAGGTCCTGTCGGCGTGGCTCTCCCACGTCGTCCACGACCACGTCGACATCGGGAGCCCGTTCGACACCCTGATCGTCTCGCCGTTCCTGTGGCTGCTCCCCCAGGCGCCGTTCATCCTGGTCACCGCCATGCTGCTGGTCCTCGGGACGCGCGCCAGGACCGCCGCCGCGCGGGCCGGCGTGACCGCCGAGACGGCGGCCGGCCCGGCCGTCACCCGGCAGGAGGCGCCGTTCCTCATCGACCCGGCCCTGCGGTTCTGGGCCCTCGCCGGCACCTGGCGCCTGCACGGATGGAACGGGCTGCGCGCCCTCAGCCGCCTGCAGGCGGCCCAACTCGACCTCGCCGCCTGGCGCTGGCGGCACATGGACGACGCCGACGGCCCGGCCCGCGAGGAGGGAGACGCGTTGCGCGCGAAAGTGATGCGGCTGAAGGCACGCGCCGCCGCCCCGGCGGCCCCGGCGGCCCCGCACCCCGGGCAGGCGGCGCCGTGACCCGCCGCGCCCTCCGCTTCGCCGCCGGCACGGTCCTCGCCGCCGGGCTCCTGCTGCCGCTCGCGCCGCAGAGCGCGTCCGCCTGCGACGTCAGCTACGACTACAAGCCGTCCCTCGACCTGCGGAAGCACGATTTCGGGCACGGCCACACCTGCTCGACCGGCACCTCGCTCGGCGGCGTCACGATCGTCGCGCTTCTGGCGCTCGGCGCCCTCTCCGCCGCCGCGGCCACCGCCTACAGGCGCGGTGCCGCGACGGCGGGCGGCCCGTCCAGCGGTCCCGGCCCGTCCCCGACCCTGACCGCCTATCTGCAGGCCACCGGCCTCGATCTCGCCCCGAAGGCGACGGGCCGTCCACCCGGCGCGCCGCCTGCCGGATACCCCGTCCAACCGCCACGGGCTTACCCGCCCCCGCAGTACCCGCCCGGCCCCGGCTTCCAGCAGCCCCCGCCCGGATACGGCCCGCCGCCTCACCCCGGTCCGCAGCCTTACGCCGACCCGCCGCCTTACCCCGGTCCGCCGCAGGCCCGGCCGCCCTATGGCGCGCCCGGCCCGTGGAACGCCCCGCCACCACCCCGTCCACCGGCGCCCCGCCCGGCACCCCCGCAGGAGCAGGGACCAGGAGGCGACGATGCGCCACCCGCTTCCTGAGCGCTCCCGCCGCGGCGCCGCCGTCACCGCCGCGCTCGCCGCCGCGCTCGCCGCCGCGCTCGCCTTCGCCGCGCCCGGCGCACTTGCGGCCCCGCCTCAGGACGGCCCGGCGCAGGCCGTCCCCTCGGCCAACAAGGTGCCCTGGGGAACGACGGCCGAAGGCATGGCGATCAAGGCGTACATCAAGGAATACGACGCCCACCTCGTGGACAAGATCGCGCCACCCCAGAACAACGCGCCGACGAAGGTCGTCGATCCCGGCGACCTCGCCATCCACACCCCGCTGTCGCCGGGGCGCAACATCGCCGCGTTCGCCTACACCGAGACCGACGGCGGCCCGATCCGGTACGCCGTCGCGCCGAACGCCCCGCGCCTGGCGGTGAACGGCCGCCCCGAGAAGATCACGCTCCTGGTCTTCGACGAGGACTACAACCTCGTCGAGCGCGTCGAGATCGGAACGCTGGAGGACGTGCACTCCGAGGAGATCGTGGACGACTGGCTCGCGGAGAAGGGGATCCCGACCAGCCGCGTCTACGCGCTGGAGACGGAGCGGCAGGACTGCGAGAAGCGCTGCTCGATCTTCCTCGGCTCCGATGCCAAGTCCAAGCACGGCGAGTACTCGACGCTGCGCAAGAACGGCGGCCCCAGGTACAACCATGGCGACGACGAGAAGAACCGCGACTCCGCCCTCCAGAAGGAACGGCAGTCGTTCAGGAACGGCGGCTACGAGATAAAGAAGCCGAAGGAGGAAGAGGCGAAGGCGAAGAAGAACCTCGGAGTGGGCTGCAAGACCGGGTCGATCGGCATTCCCCTCGGCGGCGGGCGGACCGCAGTACCGGCGGCGTACCCGATGGCCGGGCCGTGCGGCGGCGAGGAGGAGAACGACGGGGTCGTCAAGGGCCTCACCGGCGGCGGGCTCGGCGGCGTCGACTTCACCACCCTGCAGATGCGCTACCTGTCGGACGACGCGGGTTCGGGCGGCGTGAAGTACGCCTTCTCCGGCCGGCCGACGGCCCCCGGGACGGGCGGCGACCTCGCGTCCGGCCTGGACGCGGTCACGAGCAGCACGGCCGATCTGCGGACGTGGCTGGTGCTCGATCCGAGCAGGTTCTGGGTGAACCTCAACCCCGACGAGCCGAGCCGCGTCATCGACCCGGCGCTCGGCCGGACCGACGCCGGAAAGGCGCTTCTCGAGGCCGACTACCTCATGAAACGGACCGAGGGAAAGCTGCTGGACCCGAAGACCGACCTCGGCGCGAGGTACTGGGACGCGCTGCTCGCCGGCTCCGACAAGGCGTGCTACTCGTCCCGCATGTGGATCGTCCCCGGCGACGTCGAAGTGCGCGAGGACGGCTCGTCCCTCTACATCCTCAAGGCCGATCTGGCGGTGAAGGCCAAGGCGCAGCACATCGCCAACGCGGGCAAGCTGTCCTGCGTCTCCGATCCGGCGAGCGACGCGCGCAACGAGCAACTGGAACAGCGGATGGTCGTGCCGGCGATCGTCAAGGCCGTCAACACAGCCCCCGAATACGCTCCCATCCGCCGCGCGTTCCTGGCCCGCATCGTCGCGCAATGGATCCGCAAGCGGCACCAGGACGGCCACCGCACGTCGTTCGACAAGCTGATCGGCTCGGGGAACATCGGCCTGGCGGAGCTCCAGGACGGCTGGACGCCCCGGCAGGTGTACGACTCCTACGTCCGCTCCATCCAGAACGGCGACTTCAGCTACACCCAGACCGTCGACAGGGGCGGCATGCGGGTGGTGCGGCAGCTGGTGACCGGGGGCGTCGACTTCAGCAGGATCCCGATGAGCGCCGTCGGCGCGGAGCGGATGAAGCGCGAGCATCCGGACCTGCCGCGGACGGTGCGGGCGTCGGCGGCGGGCCCCGCGTCCGCCGCCGACGGCTCGATCTGGATGGGCGCGAGCGCCGGAACACCGGACGACGGGCTGTGGTCGAGGACGTCCGGCACCGTCCGCGCGTTCGCGTCCGGCCGCGAGGGCATCGCGGTGATCATCGTGGTCGCGCTCGCCGTGGTGGCCTTCGGCGTCCGCGGCGGCTCCGGCCGTAGGCGGCGGCCTCGTGACCCGGCCCCGGAAAGCGGAAGACCGCGGGTCCGATCGGATCCGCGGTCGCGTTCTCCCTGATGTACCCCCGAGCGGATTCGAACCGCCGTTACCGCCTTGAGAGGGCGGCGTCCTAGGCCACTAGACGACGGGGGCAAGGACTGTCGGCCTTGGCGGTCTCCCGCTCGGGCCTCGCCCAGCTTACCGGACCCGGACCCCCACCTCGAACCGAATTCCACCATCGCGTACCCGGAGGTACCCGGCGGGTCCAGCCCCCGGGTGAACGCGACGAGGCCGTGTGCGGGAGCGAGTCGACCTCGCCGAGCACACGGCCTCGGAAACGTACCCCCGAGCGGATTCGAACCGCCGTTACCGCCTTGAGAGGGCGGCGTCCTAGGCCACTAGACGACGGGGGCCTGTCCACGACAGTGGACGGAGCTGGGGTACCAGGACTCGAACCTAGACTAAGTGAACCAGAATCACTCGTGCTGCCGATTACACCATACCCCAGTGCGGTACGGGCTTCCCGGCCGTTTCCGGCTGGTCGCTCGCGCCTCGAAGAGAATACAGGACGCCGGGGTCAGCGACCAAAACGATTGCCGCGGCGGGCGGGATCAGCGGCTGAAATCGGGCGGGCCCACGTGCTCGTCGCCCCACTCGACGAGGGGCCGCAGGCGGCGCCAGGCGTCGCGGACGCGGGTGACGACCTCGGGCGTCGACATCCAGGGCTCCACGGGCCAGCCCTCGTGGGCGTAGAGGGAGCGGTGGCGGAGCAGTTCCAGGCGGGGGTGGTCCTCGGGAGTGCCGCGCGGACGGGTCTTGAGCCGGTCCCCGGCGATCTCGAGGCCCGCGGCGCGCAGGTCGTCCACGATGGCCTGGAGCCGCTTGCCGGACGAGTCGGCGTCGACGGCGGCCCGGTAGCCGCGGAGCTGCTCCGGCGTGGGCGCGTACATGCCGCCGGCGACCATCAGGCCGTCGGCGTCGATCTGGACGTAGAAGCCGCCGCTGTGGCCGCCCTGGTGGGTCTTGTAGGGCGTCTTGTCCTTGCTGAAGCGGACGTCGCGGTAAGGGCGGAACAGCTTGACCGCGCCGAACTCCTCCTCGAGTTCGGCGCACAGGTCGGCCATCGGGCCGCGGACGTGCTCGTCGTAGACCCGGCGGTTGGCCGTCCAGTAGGACTTGCTGTTGTCGGCGAGGAGGCCCTCGTAGAACTCGAACGCCTCGCCGCTGAAGCCGGTGAACGCCATGACCTCCCCCTTCGTACGGCGCCCCCCAGCTTAGGGACGCCGTACGACAGCGGGGTCAGTCGCGGGCGACGACGCGGTTGGTGAGGTCGCCGACGTTCTCGATGGTGACCGTGACCTCGTCGCCGATCTCCAGGGGTCCGACGCCGGCGGGGGTGCCGGTGAGGATGACGTCGCCGGGCAGCAGGGTCATGACCTGGCTGACGTACTCGACCAGGCTGGGGACGTCGTGCAGCAGCAGCGACGTGCGCGCCTCCTGGCGGACCTCCCCGTTGACGGTGGTGGAGATCGCGAGGTCGGACGGGTCGACCTCGGTCTCGATCCACGGGCCGAGCGGGCAGAAGGTGTCGAAGCCCTTCGCCCGCGTCCACTGCCCGTCCTTCTTCTGCAGGTCGCGGGCGGTGACGTCGTTGGCGCAGGTGTAGCCGAGGATGACGTCGGCGGCGCGGGCGGCGGGGACCTCGCGGCACATGCGGCCGATCACCACGGCGAGCTCGCCCTCGTGGTCGACGCGCTCGGAGAGCTTCTCCGGGTAGGCGATCGCCTCGCCGGGCCCGATCACCGCCGTGGACGGCTTGGCGAAGATCACCGGTTCGGCGGGCGGTTCGCCGCCCATCTCGCGGGCGTGGTCGGCGTAGTTCTTGCCGATCGCGATGACCTTGCTGGGCAGGATCGGGGCCAGCAGCCGCACGTCGGCGAGCGGGAAGCGCTGCCCGGTGAAGGTCAGGTCACCGAACGGGTGGGCCGCGACGGCGGCGATGGTGTTCTCCTCCACCACGCCGAAGGACATGCCCTCGTCGGTGGAGAACCTGGCGATACGCATGGTCGAGAGCCTAGTACGCGGCTCAGAAGCCGCATGCGGCGCCGTTGAACAGGCACGCGCGCGGCGCCGCCGGGACGCCGGACGCACCGAACTGGACGTCCAGGGTGCCGCCGGGCGGGATCGGGTCGGCGCCGTCGGCGTTCTCGATCACCGGATGGGCCCCGCCCTGGACGAGCCGGGCGTCCCAGACGCTGCGGACGTCGGCGCCGGGCGCGTCGAAGCTCACCCGCCACGTCCGCATGGGGCGTCCGGTGCGGTTGGTGATGACGAACCGGCCTTCGTAGTAGCCGTCGTCCTGCTGGACGAGCCGGTAGGTGATGCCGCTGCCGGTCGCCACCGACCCCGGCGTGGGACGGCCCGAGGCCGGGACGCGGGTCTTGCCCGGCGTCCGGGGCACGTCCTCCTCGCCGTCCGATCCGCCTCCGCTGAACAGCGACACCGCGCCCAGCGCCACGGCCATGACCAGCACCGCGGCGACCAGCGTCAGGGGAACCGGGAAGCGCCGCAGCCACGCGACGACCTTCTCTGGCGTCGACCGCGCACCTGACCCGCCGAGCACCGGCTTCGCCACAGAGCTCTCGGCAGGCGGCGGCCCAACGATCAGCCGATCGTCCGGTTCGGACCGGTCGGGTGCCGTGGCGTCCGGATCGTCCGCGCTCTCGGGCTCCGGCTCGCCGGGCTCCGCCGGCGTCGCGGCGGCCTCGGCCGGCCCGGCGGGACGCGCGAACTCGACGGTGGTCTTGTGGTCAGGAGGCACGTAGCCGGGCTCGTCGCCGCTCAACTCCTCGCCCTCCCTGTGACCGGGTCCCATGGAGTCCGACGGCGGGCGCGACGATCAGGTTCGACGGGGGCGCCGGAAATGTCCACTCAGCACTGCTGGCCTGCGGGCTCCAGCCCCCGGCGGGCGGCCTGCCGCTGGTGCCGGTTGAGCATGTCGGTGATCAGCTCGATCGCGTCCGGGGTGGCGATGTCCTGGGCGCCGCTGATCCAGCGGGTGGCCTCGGCGAGCAGGTCCTCGGCGGACCCGTCGGCGCCGTCGTCGGCCATCCGGCCGAGCACCGCGCCGAGCCGCAGCGCCGCCGCGTCGTGCCCGGACTCGGCGGCCCGCCGGAACCAGTCGGCGGCCTGCCCGAGATCGCCCTCGTCCTCGTAGATCTCGCCCAGCCCGAACGCGACGTCGGCCCAGGATCCGTCCGTGGGACGCCCGAGGTCCTCGGGACTCCAGGGTCGGACAGGCATGCGATCACTCCGGTCGTTCGGCTGCGGGTCCACGGCGCGCGGGAACCTCACGCGTGCCGTGCGCGAACCATGGTGGCGGCGGCGCCCGAAATCCGCCACCGCTTTAGCCGGTTTTGTTGAAATATCCACCTGACCGGTTGTCAGGAGCGAAAAGACCCTCGTCCGTTCGAACGACCGCCTCACCCCACCCTGAACCGCGCCAGCGCCTCGTCGAAGCCGTCGTGCCCGTCGTCGTACGAGCGCGGCCGGACGAGTGCGCCCGCGCCGGCCCCGGCGAGCAGGGACGGGAGGGCGAGCGGGTCGGGCAGCGCGCCGCCGCCGAGAGCGACGGGGTCGCGCAGGACGGTCCGGACGCCGGGGGCGCCGGAGACGAACTCGCCGACGACGAAGCCGTCCGTCTCGGTCCAGACGACCGCCCGGGCGCCGAGCAGGAAGGTGGCGTCGCGGGGGTGGGACGGATCGAGCCACACGTCCGCCAAGAGCGTCCCCGATGCCTGGAGCGCGTCGCTGACCATGGTGATGTATCCGCGGGTGGCGTCGACGTGGGGGTCCGGGTGAGCCTGGGGCTGAACGTGGCCGGTCACTAGCACATCCCTCTCTTCCGCTTGATTGCAGTATGAGGGATCAAGTCACTTATGTCCCGTTTCAGCGCAATTTTCTTCACATGAAGACAGCATGAACTCACCCGTTGGCCCATTGCCTCCCTTCCGTCTCCCCCGTCACTGACAACGCGGTCACGAGCGGCCCGCAGGCCCCCGCCCACGGCCGGCGCCGGGACCGGCGCGCTCAGCCCGCCGGCGCGGCGACCTCGGGTTCGCGGGCCCCGGTCCGGGCGGTCTCGGACCGGCGGCGCGCGGACGCCGCGGCGGTGAGGCCGGGAGCGACGGCGACCGCGAAGGCGGCGGCCGAGCACGCCGCGGTGAGCCCGCGCGGCGCGCTCGCCCGCCGGCCCAGCGCCTCGATGATCACGAGGACCGCGAGCCCGGCCGCGACCGCCCACACGGCGCCGGGCGTCCCCGGGACGCCCGGTCCCCGGGCGGCGGCCGACGCCCTCCATGCCGCACCCCGCCCGTGCGCGGCGCTCCAGGTACGGGCGCCGCCGGGGCGGACCCCGGCGCCGTCCGCCGGCACCGGGGTGAGCACCAGCCGCGGGTACGCCCCCGCCGTCGGCCGCTCGCCGAACCGCACCGCCCGCCACTCCCCTGGCGCCGCACCGACCGGCGGTGCCTGTGTCCCGCTCTCTTCCACCTCGACCTCTCCTCGGCTCGGCGTCCCGCCCACGCGGCGACGGAGATCACGTGCTGGTACGGCTCTTCTGGCGGCGGCCGACCGGCAGCGCCGGGTCGACCACGTTCACGAACAGGCCCTGACGGTTCGACCACTGCGGCCCCTGCCCGCGGAAGACCGTGGAGTTGAACCTCCGCCCGGCCAGAACGATCGAGATCACGAGGGCCCCGAACACCGTCAGCGGAACGAGGATCCACAGGTAGACGGTCACTGACGCAGCCATGTCGGCTCCTTCCGACAGGTTCGGTCCGGCCGACCCGTCTGCTAGTTCTACATATGTCTTACATGTCACCCATCACGCTGCTACTGTTGTCGAACTTTCCTTGGAAGTTCACTTGTACCAACAAGTTGCTCAGTATGAGTGTTACCCTCTTAGGAGATTGCAAACATGTTGAGTGGGAACTACTTGTTCAGCTCTTGACGTCCGATTCGGGGCCGCTCCCGCGCGGCGCGCACGACGAGGTGCGCGGCCCGGGCGCCGGCCGGGAAGGGGATCGCCACCATGGCTCGCGCGACACCGCTGCGCTGGCGGGACATCGCCGACGACCTGCTCCGGCGGATCGAGACCGGAGACCTGGCCGAGCCCTCCGGCACCGCCGCCCGGCGCCGGCTCCCGGCGGAGAAGGACCTGGAGCAGCACTACGGCGCGTCGCGCAACACCATCCGCGACGCGCTGGCCTGGCTGGCGAACCAGGGAAGGGTCGTCTCCGAGCAGGGCAAGGGCACCTTCGTCGTCTACCGGCCGAGCACCGTCCACGTCACCCTGTCCGCGATGCCGCTGGGCCTCGCGCCCGGCAGCGGCGAGGGCGAGTGGTACAACCGCGACGCGTTCATCCCCGCCGGCCAGGACGTGACGGTCTCACCGGTGAAGGTGGAGATCCAGCAGGGCACCCAGCTGATCGCCTGGTACCTCCAGGCCGAGCACGGCGAGACGTTCGTCTCCCGGCACCAGGAGATCTTCGTCGACGAGCGGCCATGGGCGCTGCAGACCTCGTTCTACCCGCTGCGGTTCGCCACCGGCGGGGCGCCCCGGCTGCTCGAACCGACCGACATCCCGCAGGGCGCGGTCGGCTACCTCGGCGAGACCCTCGGCTACAAGGAGGTCGGCTTCCACGACGAGATCCGCGCCCGGGTCCCCGACGGCAACGAGAAGCGCTTCTTCAGCCTGGGCGACTCGGCGGCCGACGTCGTCTTCGAGACCATCCGCACCGCCTACTCCGCCGAGGGCGACGCGTTCCGCCTCACCGTGACGGTCTGGCCGGCCGACCGGACGAGGCTGCACTACAACGACGGGAAGGTCCCCGAACAGGTCATGCGCGCCCCAGGTCAGCCGCCCGCGGACGGCCCTTCCCCGGAGAAGGCGCCGGACGGCGGGTCCCGCGGCGGGTGACCCCCCGGCCGCCCGGCCGCGGCGTTCGCACACATCCACCGCCCCTGTTCCGGTCCCCGCGGAAGCCACGGCTCCCGGCGTCGGGCCCGGAGGCGGGGGCTCGGTCTTTCTCTCGGAGTCAGGAGCCCGTGGACACAGACAGCAGGACCTGCCGACGCAGCCAGGTCCCCCAACCCGACTACCACATCCGCCGGGCCCGCCCGGAGGAGGTCCCGGTCGTCCTCGGCCTCATCGACGGAAGGGCCGCCTGGCTGCGGACCGAGAAGTCCACGACCCAGTGGAACCGGCCCTGGCCCGATCCGGAAAGCCGCTACAAGCGGGTCTACGAACGCGTCGTGAACGGCCTGACCTGGCTGATGTTCGACGGCCTGCGCCCGATCGCCACCGTCACCCTCCAGCCGTTCGGCCATCCGGAGCTGTGGACCGAGGAGGAACGCGGTGTCGAGGCGGTCTACCTGCACCAGCTGGTGATCGACCGCGACTACGCGGGGACCGGTCTCGGCGCGGAGCTGATCACCTGGGCGGCGGGCAAGGGCAAGGAACTGCAGCAGGGCGCCACTGTGCTCAGGATCGACGTCTGGACGGACAACACCGAACTGCACGCCTACTACCGCCGCCAAGGCTTCAGCTACGTCGCGACTCGCGAGACCGAGGACGCGACACCGTCCGGAGCCCTCTTCGAGAGGCCGATCGATGCCCCCGGCCGGCCGGTGCACCGCATCATCGAGGTATGGACCTCGCCGAAGCCCATCGGACCGTCCCGGTGGCCTGACCCGCCCGCAGCCCCGCCTCACCATCACCGTTGAACAAGCCGGGCTGATACCAGGCGCGTTCCGACGCGCGGGCGGCCGGTCGGGCGGGGTCAGACGAAGCGGACGAGCATGAGGTCGCTGGCAGGGGTCTCGCGCCAGTAGACGGCGCCGGGCTCGCGGGACATGCGCTCGACCTCGGCGGCGATGATCAGCGCCCGGTTGATGCAGTCGGTCTTGTTGTAGCCGGTCATGTCCTGGAGGCGCTGGAGCGCCTGGACGGCCTTGCCGGTGAGGTTCAGCGTCACCCGCTCGTTCTGCGGGACGCCCTCGGCTCGGGGCGCCGCGTCGCCCGGCGTGTCGGAGGCTGCTCGGGGGTTCGGCATGAGCGGTTCTCTCCTATCCGGGCCGGCCGTGCCGGACGGCGTGCGGGGCACGGGTGCCGGTGCGGCGTTCCGCCGTCGTTTCCCTGCCCCGGATACAGGGTGTAGGTGCATGTTTTCCCGGTCATCGTCCGGGGAAACCCTGCCGATCTCAGGTTCGCATGACTCTCGCCATCAGGCAACCGACGTATCACCATGGATCACTCATCAATCGTATGGCGATTGTATGTACGTCGCTGTACCGTGCTTGGTGAGGGAGTGGGGCTCCGCACCGGACGCCCGGCCCGCGGGGCGCGCGACGCGCCGCGGCCGGACGGGGATGGAGAGCGCCGTGGGAACACCGGGACGATGGCAATCGGGATGGCTCGTCGCCGCGGCCGGCGGGGGCGCGCTGGCCGGGTACGGACTGGACGGCTCGGCCGGCGCCGCCGTGGGCTGGATGCTGGGCTTCGTGTGCTGCTGCATCGCGGCCATGACCAGCGCGCTCGTCCAGTACCTGAGGGCGGGCGCGTCGCAGGGGGCGCCCGGCGCCGCGCCGCCGCGCGCGGTCGTGCCCGCCGACACCGGCCCCGCTCCCCCGGACGCCGCGCCCGAGCCGCTTCCGGCGGCGCCGGCCGCGGCGTTCTGGGGCGCGCTCACCGCCGCCGAGCGGCGCGAGCTGCTGGAACGGGGACAGGACCACGGCTACCGCGCGGGCGACGTGCTCTGCCGGGAGGGCGGCCTCGCGCAGGAGGTGATCGTCATCCTCGCCGGCTGGGCGCGCGTGTGGGTCCGGGAGGGCGGCGAACGGCGGACCCTCGCGTTCCGCGGCGCCGGGGAGCTGGTCGGCGAGCGCGCGGCGCTGATGGTCCGGGACAGGTCCGCCACCGTCACCGCAGAGGGCGACGTGCGGGCGCTGCGGGTGGACGCCCGCGCGTTCGCCGACTTCCTGGACGGCAACCCGCGCGTCCGGGCCGTCCTGGAGGACCAGGTGTACCGGCGGCAGACCGAGCGCCGGCGCGACGAGCCGGACCGGCGGCCCGCGCTGCCGGCCGGGCCGAGCGGCAACTGCACGATCCTGATCACCGACATCCAGGGGTTCAGCTCGCCGCGCCGCACCGACGCCGACCGGCGGCACGTCCTGGACGCCATGTACGCGTCGCTGGAGGAGGCGTTCGCGGCATCCGGCATCGACTTCGGCGACCTCTACACCGAGGACCGCGGCGACGGCGCGCTCATCGTCGTCCCACCGGGCACGCCGACCGAGCAGGTCCTCGACCCGATGCTGGCGCGGCTCGCCGTGGAGCTGCGCCGGTACAACCGGCGCGCCGCCGAGCCCGCGCGGCTCCAGCTCCGCGCGGCGGCGCACGTCGGGCCCGTCCAGAAGGGCCCGCGCGGGGTGTCCGGCATCTCGATCATCACGACCCGGCGGCTGGTGGACGCGCCGGCGGTGAAGCGGCGGGTCGCCGACACCGGTGCCGACCTGGCGTTCGTCGCGTCGGAGTTCGTCTTCGACACCGTGCTCGCGCCCGCGCCCGGCTTCGTGGACCCGGCCCGCTACGCGCGGGTGCGCGTGCGGGTGAAGGAGGCGTCGCTGTCCGCCTGGCTGACGCTGGAGGGGGGCGCGTCCTGGCCGCAGGCGATGTGAGTACGGTGGGCACGACAAGACGTGAAGGGGGTCGAGCGTGTCCGTCGTGAAGATCAACGTCCTCACCGTGAACCCGGAGATGCGCGAGGAGATCGAGAAGCGCTTCGCCGGGCGGGCGGGGCTGGTGGAGTCCGCGGAGGGCTTCGAGGGCTTCGAGCTGCTGCGGCCGGTGGAGGGCCAGGACCGGTACCTCGTCTACACCCGGTGGCGCAGCGAGGAGGACTTCCAGCGCTGGACGCAGAGCCAGGCGTTCCAGCACGGGCACGCGCAGGCCGCCGCCGACCGCCCGGCCGGCCACGGGCACGGCCATGGGCACGGGCACGGCGGGCCCGCCGCGTCCGGCTCGGAGCTGTGGGGCTTCGAGGTCGTCGAGAGCGCCGGCCCCAAGCAGGGCTGACCGGCCGCGACGCGGCGGGCGCGAGCCCCGTGGGACCCGCGCCCGCCGCCGCGGTCACCCCTTCACCAGGTCCTGGTAGTCGGGGTGCTTCTCGATCCACTTCTTGATGAACGGGCAGACCGGCACGACCGACTCGCCCTTGGCGCGGACGTCGTCCAGCGCGCCGCGGGCGAGGGCGCTGCCGATGCCCTTGCCCTCGTAGGCGGGGTCGACCTCGGTATGGGTGAACACGACCGCGCCGTCGCGCCGCTCGTACTCGGCGAACCCGGCGAGGCCGCCGTCCACCCGGATCTCGTAGCGGCCTTCTCCGGCATTGTCGGTGATCTCGGTGCTCATCCCCCGATCATGCCCCACGCCGCGCGGGTTAGCCCGCCTCGTACCCCGCGTGCAGCAGGCAGTAGGTGACGGCCTCCTCCAGGGCCTGCCAGGACGCGGCGATGACGTTGTCCTCGACGCCGACCGTCCCCCACTCGCGCTCCCCGTCGGCGGACTCGATCAGCACCCGGGTGCGGGCGTCGGTGCCGTGCGCGCCCTCCAGGATGCGGACCTTGTAGTCGACGAGCTCCAGCCGCGCCAGCTCCGGGTAGAGCCGGCCGAGCGCGATGCGCAGCGCGTTGTCCAGGGCGTTGACGGGCCCGTTGCCCTCGCCCGTCGCGATGATCCGCTCGCCCTTGGCGTGCAGCTTGACGGTCGCCTCGCTGACCATGGAGCCGTCCGGGCGGCGCTCCACGATGGACCGCCACGACTCGACCTCGAAGTGCCGCTGCCGGACGCCGGTCAGCTCCTCGCGCAGCAGCAGCTCGAACGAGGCGTCCGCGGCCTCGAAGGTGTAGCCGGTGGACTCCAGCTCCTTGACCTTGTCCACGACGGCCTTGGCCTTGTCGCCGGACAGGTCGTAGCCGAGCTCGCGGCCCTTCAGCTCCACGGAAGCCCGGCCCGCCATGCTGGAGACCAGCATCCGCATGTCGTTGCCGACGGCCGCCGGGTCGATGTGCTGGTAGAGGTCCGGGTCGACCTTGACGGCGGAGGCGTGCAGCCCGGCCTTGTGCGCGAACGCCGACAGGCCCACGTAGGGCTGCTGGGAGCTGGGCGCGACGTTGGTGACCTCGGAGACCGCGTGCGCGATCCGGGTCATCTCCGCCAGCTGGGCGTCCGATACCAGGTCCATGCCCCGCTTGAGCTGGAGGTTCCCGATGACGGTGAACAGGTTGGCGTTGCCGCTGCGCTCGCCGTAGCCGTTCGCGCAGCCCTGGACGTGGGTCGCGCCGGCCTTCACGGCGGCGAGCGAGTTCGCGACCGCGCAGCCGGAGTCGTCGTGGCAGTGGATGCCGACGCGGACGCCGAGGCCGACGACCTCGTGGACGACGTCGGCCAGTTCGTCGGGCAGCATGCCGCCGTTGGTGTCGCAGAGCGCGACGACGTCCGCGCCCGCCTCGGCGGCGGTGCGCACGGCCTCCAGCGCGTAGGCGCGGTTGGCCTTGTAGCCGTCGAAGAAGTGCTCGGCGTCCAGGAAGACTCGTTGGCCCTCCGCACGCAGGTGGGAGACCGTGTCGCGGATCATCGCGAGGTTCTCCTCCAGGGTCGTGCGGAGGGCCAGCTCGACGTGCCTGTCGTGACTCTTGGCGACCAGGGTCACGACGGACGCGCCGGATTCGCGCAGGGCGGCGACCTGGGGGTCGTCGGCCGCCTTCACCCCGGCCCGGCGGGTCGCGCCGAACGCGGTGAGCCGCGCGTGCCTCAGGTCGAGCTCTGTTCGAGCCCGCCTGAAGAACTCGGTGTCCTTGGGATTGGCTCCGGGCCAGCCGCCCTCGATGAAGCCGACGCCCAGGTCGTCCAGGTGGCGTGCGACGACGAGCTTGTCGCCGACGGAGAGGTTCAGCCCCTCCTGCTGCGAGCCGTCGCGGAGCGTGGTGTCGTAGACGTGGAAGTCGTCGCCGTGCATGGTGTGGGTCCCCCCAGGAATGGGTGATCAGCGCCAGGGCACAAAAAAGACCCCTCACGGACGTGAGAGGTCTGCGCGCCGGCGGTGTCCCGTTAGTTGCCGGCGCGCCAGCCGATAATGACGAGGCTGAGGCGCATGATGCGGCCCAGTCTGCCACACCGCCCGCCGTGCATGGGACACCTGTCTCGGATGCTGAGACGACGAGACAAGCGGCGCACATCGCGAACTCCTCCGTCATTTCAGCCGATAACGCTTTATAGAAGTGCGGGAAATGATCTGCCATGGTTAAGTAAGGTTTTCATCGCGTAAACACGCTTGCGCATGGCCGGGTGAATGACCGAGGATCGCGCTGTCCGCCGGAGGAGGGATTTGCGATGAGCGGGGATCCGGTTCGCGGAACGGTCGCGTCCTGGGACGACGAGAACGGCTGGGGCGTGCTCGTCTCGCCGGACGTCCCGGGCGAGGTCTGGGCGCACTTCTCCGCCGTCCGCACCGCACCCGGCGGCTTCGCCTCCCTGGATCCCGGTGAGAGCGTGCTGTTCACCTGGGAGGAAGCCGAACAGGACGGCTACGCCTACCGCGCGCTGGACGTGCGGCGGGCGGGCCGGAGCTGAGGAGCCCCGGCGGACCCGGCACGGCCGCCCGCCGGACCCGGCGGGCGGCGACCATTTCCGAAGGGAATGCCTGTCATGCGCATGCACACATTCGGCCGGACGGCCGTGATCTCCGGAACGGCTCTGGCAATGGCGCTCGGCGTCGCCTCGGCCGCGTCCGCGGAGAACCGTCCGAGGCACCGTGCCCCGGACGCGGCGGCCCAATACTTCGTGTTCACCAAACGGCATCAGAGCTTCGCGCACCGGGACCGGATCGGCGCGTTCCACGCGCAGGTGAAGCTCACCGGGCGGTACTCGCGGCAGTACCCGATGGCGTGGTCGTTCCAGATCACCAACGGCAGGCTGAAGGCGATCGCGCGGGGCAACGCGGTCTGCACGGCGACCGGGCTGAACGGCCGCTACCACGACCGGCACGTCGTCCCGGTCGGGTACGTCTGGCACTCCACGGTCCGGCCGCACCGCGTCCGCAAGGTCTACGTCCTCTCGGGCACCTGCACCTTCCCGGTGCAGGTCGGCGGCAGGCCCGGACGGGCCTTCGTCGGGTTCGCCTTCCACTACGCGATCAACCCGGACGCGCGGGGGGTGAGCCCGAAGACCGCGGGCTCGGCGCTCACCACCACGGTCCGCTACGGCCGCTGACGCGGCCGGCCATGACCGCGCCCGATGGCGCGCACCCGGGGACGGGCGCGCCATCGGGCGCCACCACGGATCAGGCGATCTTGTGGACCCAGCCGTAGGGGTCGGGGCGGGTGCCGTACTGGATGCCGACCAGCTCCTGCCGCAGCTTCATGGAGATCTCGCCGGGCTCGCCGTCGCCGATCGTCCACTCGCGGTCGCGGCCCCTGACCCGGCCGACCGGACTGATGATCGCGGCGGTGCCGCAGCCGAACACCTCGGTGATCTCGCCGGACGCGCAGCCGGCCTGCCACTCGTCGATGCTGATCTTGCCCTCCTCGGCGGGGATGCCGAGGTCCGGGGCGAGCTTGAGCATCGAGTCGCGGGTGACGCCCGCGAGGAGCGTGCCGGTGAGCGCCGGGGTGAGCAGCCGGGCGTCGGAACCGGAGCCGTAGACGAACATCAGGTTCATCGAGCCGACCTCCTCGACCCAGCGGTGCTCCACCGCGTCGAGCCAGACGACCTGGTCGCAGCCCTGCGCGACGGCCTCGGCCTGGCCCGCGAACGACGCCGCGTAGTTGCCGCCGAACTTGGCCTCGCCGGTGCCGCCGGGCGCCGCGCGGGTGTAGTCCTGCGACAGCCACACCGAGACGGGCTTGATCCCGCGCGGGTAGTACAGCCCGGACGGGGAGGCGATGATCATGAAGAGGAACTCGTGCGCCGGGCTGTTCACGCCGAGGGCGCGGGTCGTGGCGAACATGAACGGCCGCAGGTAGAGGCTGTGCCCCTCGGTGTCGGGCACCCACGCCTTGTCGGTGGCGACCAGCAGCTCGACGGCGTCGACGAACAGCTGCTCGGGGATCTGCGGCATGGCCATCCGCTTGGCGGATCGGTTCATCCGGGCCGCGTTCATGTACGGCCGGAAGGTGACGATCGAGCCGTCCGGCTGCTTGTAGGCCTTGAGGCCCTCGAACAGCTCCTGGGCGTAGTGGAACACCTGGCTGGCCGGGTCCATCGGGATCGGCCCGTACGGTTCGAGCTTCGCGTCGTACCACCCCCGGTCCGCCGAGTACCGGATGGTGATCATGTGGTCGGTGAAGTACCGGCCGAAGCCCGGATCGGCCAGGACGCGCTCGCGCTCGGCGGCCGTCGCGGGCCGCTCGGTCAGCGTGATCTCGAAGTCCAGGGTGTCGCTCATCGCCGTTCGTCCTCTCCCGATCGCCGGCGCGGCTCCATTGCCGCTGCGGCGTCCTTAGTCCCTATTGTCGTACTTTGTTCCTCGACCCCACTCCTCGCACGCGGCGCATACGGAAAACCGGGCGCGCCGCGAGGCGCGCCCGGAGTGTCCCTGCTCGTGGCCAGAGAGGCGCGCCCTCAGCCCGATACTCGCTTGGCGATCGCGTCGCCGATCTGGGCGGTCGACCGCGTCCCGAGCGCGCCGCGCTCGGCCAGGTCGTCGGAGACGGCCTGCTCGACGCGGCGAGCGGCCTCGCCCGCGCCGATGTGGTCGAGCAGCATCGCGACCGACAGGATCGTGGCGGTCGGGTCGGCCTTGCCCTGCCCCGCGATGTCGGGCGCGCTGCCGTGCACCGGCTCGAACATCGACGGCGCCGTCCGGTCGGGGTTGACGTTCCCGGACGCGGCGAGCCCGATGCCGCCGGCGATCGCGGCGCCGATGTCGGTGATGATGTCGCCGAACAGGTTGTCGGTGACGACGACGTCGAACCGCTGCGGCTGGCCGACGAAGAACATGGTGGCCGCGTCGACATGGCAGTAGTCGGTCGCGACCTGCGGGTACTCCGCACCGACCCGCTTCATGACGCGCTGGTAGAGATCACCGGCGAAGGTCAGGACGTTGTCCTTGTGGACGAGCGTCAGCTTCTTGCGCGGGCGCGACGCCGCGACCTCGAACGCGTAGCGGACGACCCGCTCGACGCCGAAGGCGGTGTTCACGCTCTCCTGCGTGGCGACCTCGTGCTCGGTGCCCTTGCGCAGGACGCCGCCGACGCCCGTGTAGGGGCCCTCGGTGCCCTCGCGGACGACGACCATGTCGATGTCGTCGGGCGTGACGTCGGCGAGGGGGGTCTTCACGCCCGGGAACAGCTTCACCGGGCGGAGGTTGACGTAGTGGTCGAGCTCGAACCGGGTCCGCAGCAGCAGCCCGCGCTCCAGTGTCCCGCTCGGGACGCTCGGGTCGCCGACGGCGCCGAGCAGGATGACGTCCTGGCCGCGCAGCTCCTCCAGCACCGAGTCGGGCAGCGTCTCCCCGGTCCGGTGCCAGCGGGCGGCGCCCAGGTCGTAGGAGGTCTGCTCGAACGCGAGGCCGCTGGACGGGGCGACGGCCTCGAGGACCTTCAGTCCCTCGGCGACCACCTCGGGGCCGATCCCGTCACCGGGAATGACGGCCAGACGAATGCTGCGGGAAGCCATGGGCGTACTGTACTGCAAACGTCTCACTGCTTGGGCTTGCGTCTCATATCCCGGTATCGGTGTCTCGGCGGGGCGGTCCCGGCGGCCGCGGACGATCGCCGCGGACGGCGGCGCGAACGTCACCTTTGTCACCCTTCGCGGGCTTGACGCGCCGGTGGGGAGAGGAGACGCTCTCCTCGACAAGTTCACATCGAGGCGACGGTGCGCAGGAACCTGGTGCGAATCCAGGACGGTCCCGCCACTGTGACCAGGGAGTCTCCCCCAGCACGACCACGGCCGGCCGCACCGGCGGGAAGGTCGGAGGGAGACGGCGATCTGGGAGTCAGGACACTGACCCGTCGTCCTCCCGCAACCGGGGCGAGTGCACCCCGTGAGGAGACCCGACATGGCCGAGTCCGCCGTACCGTCCGCCACGTCCCCGCAGGCCGAGCCGTTCGCGGCGCCGCTGCGCCTGCCGATCCGCGACATCGTGCCATGGGCGGTGCTCGCCGTCGTGCTGGCCGCGATCCTGATCTACTTCGTCGGCGCCGAGCAGGGCGCGACGTCGGTCTTCGGCGGCACCTGGGTGCACGAGTTCACCCACGACGGCCGGCACCTGCTCGGCTTCCCCTGCCACTAGGCCGCGCCGATGATGAGAGCACTGCTGGTCCGCGGGATGCTCGCGGGCCTGGCCGCTGCCGCCCTCGCCCTGGTCGTCGCGTGGCTGTACGGGGAGCCGCAGGTCGGGCACGCCATCGCGTTCGAGGAGGCGAGGGCGCACGCCGAGCACGCCGGGCACGAGCCGGAGGTCGTCGGCCGCACCGTGCAGAAGACCGCCGGCCTGATCACCGCCATGGCGGTGTACGGGACGGCGCTCGGCGGGCTCTTCTCGATCGCGTTCGCCTTCGCGTCCGGACGGCTGGGACGGCTCGGCGCGCGCGCCACCGCCGCCCTGGTCGCCCTCGCCGGGTTCGTGGCGATCGAGCTGGTGCCGTTCCTGAAGTACCCGGCGACGCCCCCGGCGGTCGGCAACCCGACCACGATCGGCGGCCGGACGGCGCTGTACTTCTGCATGATGGCGCTGGGGATCCTGGCGACGACCGCGGCGGTGATCGTGTGCCGCCGCCTCGTCCCCCGGCTCGGCGCCTGGAACGCGATCACGGCGACGGCGGCCGGCTACGCCGTCCTGCTGGCGGTCGTGTACCGGCTCACGCCGGAGCCCGAGGCGGTTCCGGAGCACTTCCCGGCCACGGTCCTGTGGGACTTCCGGCTCGCGTCCCTGGGCGTCCAGCTCGTCCTGTGGAGCACGATCGGGCTGCTGTTCGGTTACCTGACCGAGCGTTCGGTGGCCCGCCACCGGGCCGCCGTCCCGGCCTGACCGCCGCCGGCCGCCGTCACGGGCGCACCCGTGGCGGCGGCCCGTCGCGGCGCGGCGGGCGGCGCAGGCCGCAGTCGCCGCACATCTCGCCGCCGGGCGGGACGCGGTAGTACAGACAGCAGTTGCGCCGGACGAAGCCGCGCCGGCCGAACGCCCCGGCGCCCGCCAGCGGGGGCCGGGCCAGGAGTTCGCGGACGAGCGCGGCGCGGGCGCCGTCGGGCGGGCCGACGTTCAGGCCGCCGGCGAGGGCCGACGCCGCGTTCCCCCACAGCAGGCCGTCCGCGAGGCGGGTGAAGGTGAGCATCGTCGCGCGCAGCGGCTCCAGCTGGCCGGTGACGACCGCGTCGTGGACCAGGCCCGCCGCTTCGGCGGGGCCGTCGGCCCGGTGCCCGCGCGGTTCGGCCAGCCAGAGCGCGATGGGGGCGCCGGGCGCCCACCGCCAGTGCAGGCCGGACAGGTCGGGGACGACGCCCCGGGCCGCCGCCGCGACGACCGGCGACCACAGGCGCGACGCGAGGCCCTGGAACAGGATGGACGCGGCGACGCGCCGCTCGCGGGTGCCGAGCCGCTCGGCGTACAGGCCGGTGAGGCCGGCGAGCCGCGCGGGGTCGCGCTCGGGCAGCGGACGCCAGGTCGGGTCGGCCTCCTCGGCCGGGTCCGTGGTGATCTCGAAGTAGGGCCCGAGGCGCCCGGCGGCGCGCAGCGCCTCCGCGACCTCCCCGGCCCCGGCGGGCATCGGCGACGGCATGGCGTTCACCCTGCCATGCCGCGCCGGCGCGTCTGCCGGGAGGCCCGGGGCCGCGCTACCGCGAGGGGTGGCCGCCGTTGTCGCGGCGGTCCAGGGCCGTCTGCAGGGCGCGGGCGGCCTCCTCCGCGGCGTCGTCCGCGGGCGTGCCGGTACGGGTGGTGTCGTTCATGATTCGCTCCGAATCGCCGAGACTCTGGATGCCGGGCCGCCCGGGACGCGTGGTTCGCACGGGTCCGGGCGCGGAATCGGGCTCATGGCCGGGTCGAACCTCCGCAGCGGCGCCGGCCCGCCGATGTCAGGCCCCGCTGCGGCAGCGAAGGATTACCACGAAACGCCGCATGACTGCCTTCGACGGTACCCGCCGTCCAGGCGACTGTCCCGACCCGTGGCGTAAAATCTCAACATATGAGACGTGACGGTGCTCACGACCACGACGGGCGGGCACCCGGCCCGTGCCGGACGCCCGCCCGCGGCGGTCACCTCTCGCTCTCCCGGGTCAGTCCAGGTCGACGCGGCGGCCCATGTCGGCGCCCACCTCGGCGGAGATCGCGTCCACGAGCTGCGACGGGATGCCGGAGTCGACGGTCAGCGCGATCAGCGCCTTGCCGCCCTTGGCGTCCCGGCCGACCTGCATGCCGGCGATGTTGACCTCGGCGTCGCCGAGCAGCTTGCCGACGGCGCCGACGATGCCCGGGCGGTCGACGTAGGAGAAGAACGCCATGTGCGCGGTCGGCACCAGCTCCATGTTGTAGCCGTTGATCTCGATGATCCGCTCGGCGTGCTTCGGGCCGGTCAGCGTGCCGGACACCGACACCACGCCGCCGTCGCCCATCGTGCCGCGCACCTGCACCACGTTCCGCCAGTCGGGGCTGTCCTCGCTGGTGGTGAGGGTGACCTCGACGCCCCGGTCGCGGGCCAGCAGCGGCGCGTTGACGAAGGTCACCGACTCCTCGACGACGTCCGAGAACACGCCCTTGAGCGCGGCCAGCTCCAGCACCTTGACGTCGTGCTCGGCGATCTCGCCGCGCACCACCACGTCCAGCCGGACGGGCACGCCGCCGGCGAGGGCGGTGAAGATCCGGCCGAGCTTCTCGGCCAGCGGCAGGCCGGGCTTGACGTCCTCGGCGACCGCGCCGCCCTGGACGTTCACCGCGTCCGGCACGAACTCGCCGGACAGCGCCAGCTTCACCGAGCGGGCGACCTGCGTGCCCGCCTTCTCCTGCGCCTCGTGCGTGCTGGCGCCGAGGTGCGGGGTGACGACCACGTTGTCGTGCACGAACAGCGGGCTGTCGGTGCAGGGCTCGCTGCTGAACACGTCGATGCCGGCGCCGGCGACCCGGCCGTCCTTCAGCGCGAGGTCGAGCGCCTCCTCGTCGACGATCCCGCCGCGCGCGGCGTTGACGATCCGCACGCTCGGCTTGACCTGGTGCAGCTCGCGGTCGCCGATGAGGCCGAGGGTCTCGGGGGTCTTCGGCAGGTGGACGGTGATGAAGTCGCTCTGCTGGAGCAGCTCGTCCAGGGTGACGAGCTTCACGCCGAGCTGGGCCGCGCGGGCCGCCTGCACGTACGGGTCGAACGCGATCACGTTCATGTCGAAGGCGGCGAGGCGCTGGGAGACCAGCACGCCGATGCGGCCGAGGCCGAGCACGCCGACGGTCTTGCCCTGCAGCTCGACGCCGGTGTACTTGGACCGCTTCCACTCGCCCTGCTTGAGCGCGGAGTGGCCCTGCGGAACGTTCCGGGCGGTGGCCAGCAGGAGGGCGATCGCGTGCTCGGCGGCGGTGACGATGTTGGAGGTCGGCGCGTTGACGACCATGACGCCGGCCTTGGTGGCGGCCTCCACGTCGACGTTGTCGAGGCCGACGCCGGCCCGCGCGACCACGCGCAGCCTCCCGGCGTGCTGGAAGACCTCGGCGGTGACCTTGGTGGCGCTGCGGACGATCAGGGCGTCGACGTCGGCGACGGCCGGCAGCAGCTTGGCCTTGTCGCTGCCGTCGACGTGACGGACCTCGAAGTCGGATTCCAGCACGGCGATGCCGGCCGGGGAGAGCTCTTCTGCGACGAGGACGACGGGCTTGCTCAAGGAAACAGTCCTTCGGAAGTCGGATGTTCGGCTGATGTGCAGGTGAAGTGCGCGAGTCACCTCGTCGTGCCCTCGCCCCCAGCGGCGAGTCTATCCCCCGGCGGGCGGCGGGGTTCGCGACGGGGAAAGACCCGTCGGTAACTCCGGGGTGTCCGCCGGGCCCGCGCCGCCCTTACCCCCGGTCGCGCGGCCGGGGCCGGCTCCGGACGGGCGCCGCCCGTCAGGCGGCGTTCGGCTCGGGCACCGCGGCCAGCACGGCGGCGACCCGCTCGGCGTCGGCGACCCGGACGTGCGGGACGTCCACGAAGATCCGCAGCGGCCCGGCCGGCAGCCCCAGCCGCCCGGCCACGTGCAGCTGGACCTCGCGCAGCGGGACGTAGGCCAGGTAGCCGCGGAAGACGTCCTGGGACCGGAACATCCCGGTCATGATCAGCCGGTAGCCGCGGATGCGGAACGACAGCGCGGTCAGGCACGGTACGGCGGCGGCGTCCCCGCCCGGCAGCGTCAGCGAGATCCAGGCGCTGGTCGTCCACGGCCGGGCCCGCAGCAGGCCGACGACCCAGTGCAGCTGGTCGACGCCGTCGATGTCGCGCAGCCGGGGCCCGTACCGGCCGGCCGCCGCGTCCCGGTCGCGCTCCCGGTCGCCGTGCGCGAGGCGCGCGCGGTCGCCGTACTCGCGCAGGATCGGGTCCTCCCAGCTCAGCGAGTCGATCTCGAACAGCAGCGGGGGCCCTTCGATGATCGGCCCCGCGTCCTCCATGCCGGCGACACCGGCCGCCCACACGTGCCGGAGGACGCCGATCCAGGCCCTCCCGCACGTCTCCCAGCGCCGGACGCCGTTGTCCTCTCGCGCCTGCACGTCACCTCTCCGCGCCATTGCCGGCCCGATCACCGCCAATGCGGAACGGGCGTTTCGCCGGCCGCGGCATTGCCGCGCCGGTGAGGAATTGCGCCGCGCGCCCGGCCGGCCGTCCCGGTCCGGTCCCTGTCGGCCTCTCGCCGTCCATGTGCACGCCCCAGCGCCGTTCCGGCGGCGGTCACGTGAGCGTTCGCGCAGGTGCTCCCGCGCCGGCCGTGGCCGTCGCGACTTTCTTCAAGTATCCGGCAAGGTGCGCCAAAAGGATAGGTTCTTTTACCCTGGAAGCCATCTCCACCGGCATTCTGACCGCCCCGGCACGCAAAGGTCATTGGACAATCCGTCCAAACGATCGCCGCCTTTCCCGGCGGCGGCGGACGGCGCGCTCACCAGGGGTCCGGGCCGTCCCGGTGCAGCACGACGTAGCCGTCCCGGCCGAACACCTCCCGGTAGCCGGACGCCTTCAGCAGGGCGACCCGCCGCTGCTGCTCGGCCACCGACGGGAACGGGAACGTGTGCCGCCGCACGTCCGCGACGACCCACGGGGCGTTGCGCGGCTGCCAGTCCCACAGGAGCACGCGGGTCCGTCCGCTGAGGCCCGGCCCGACGCCGTTGGCGGCCTCCACCAGCGCCCCGTCCGGGACCTTCGCGACCGCCGCAGCGGCGGCCGAGGCTCGCTCATTGCGGCGGTACAGCGCGGGATCGCTGAGATCCCCGAACGCGAAGAACGGCACGGTGATGATCGCCGCGGCCAGCAGGCCGGCCGCCGGGACCCACCCGGGGCTCAGGCGCCTCCCGAACCGCCCGAGCCGGCGGGCGCGGGAGCGCAGCCAGGCGTTCTCCCGCAGGCGCGCGGCGCCGTCCACAGCGGCCAGGACGAGCACCGCGACGATGAACGCGTTGTAGTGGTAGTGCGGCGCCCACCAGTTGGCGAAGCGGTCGGCGAGCATCCGCTCCAGCAGCGGCGGCAGGGCGACCAGCGTCAGCGGGGACGCCGGCGGGAGCAGCAGCAGAGGCAGGACGAGCAGCCCCATCATGGCGAGCTTGGCGGGCGGGGTGCCGATCAGCGCGACCGCGTCCCACGGGTGCGTCAGGACGTGCGCGGCGGCGTGCGGGAGGTCCCGGCCGAGCGAGGTGTAGGCCCAGTAGTAATCGTTGTCGCCGCCGAAGGCCGCGATGGCGATCTTCGAGCACACCGCCGTCGCGGCGCCGCCCGCGGCCAGGTAGGCCAGTCCGGCGCGCCGCTCCCCCCGGCGGGTCAGCAGGAACAGACCGAACCCCGCGAGGAGCAGGCCCATGTCCTCCTTGACCAGCAGCAGGAGGAACGCGGCGAGCGCCGCCCGGCCGCGCCGCCCCGCGTCGTACCGCTCGATCATCACCGCCGACAGCAGCGGGACGAACGCGACCTCGTGGAAGTCGAACGCGAGCGCCTCGGCGACCGGCCACGACAGCGCGTACGCGCCCGCCGCGCAGTACCCGGCGCCCGCGCCGAGCCGGCGCTCGGTGAACCGCCAGATCGGCACGATCGCCAGCGCGAACAGCACGCCCTGCGCGACCAGCAGCGTCCCCGGGCCGTCGTGGATCCAGTACAGCGGCGCCAGCACCGCGAGGAGCGGCGAGAAGTGGTCGCCGAGCACGGAGAAGCCGGGCCCGAACCCGTTGTGGACGCCCTTGACGATCGCGACCGGCGCGCCGAACCGGCTGTAGGACCGGACCGCCTGGTCGAAGATCACGAGGTCGTAGGTGCTGGCCCGGAACGCGCGCAGCCGCAGCAGCGCGAACGCGGAGTCGAGCGCGGCGCTCGCCGTGACGAGCGCCGCTATCGCCCAGATGTGCCGCCGAGCACGCGTGCCGTGGCGTCCCGCACCGACCGGCCCCTCCGCCGCGACCGCCTCCACCTCCGCCACGCGCCGGACGCTACCAGCCCCTCCACGGCCCCCACCGACGCCCCTCACCCCGCCGGTGGGGCCCGTTGAGGCGCGGCGAGACCCGTCAGTCGGCGGGACGGTGGGTCAGGGGCAGGCCGCGGCGCGTGAACACGGCGGCGGCCACCACCGCCAGCAGCGGGACGGCCACCCCGACGGCCAGGAGGAGCGACCACGGGACGTCCAGGGTCGGGCCGTGCCCGGGGACCGCGGGCGCCCCGTCCGGGCCGGCCGGCACCGCCGCGACCTCGGTGAGCGGGCGGGCGACCGCGACGCCGGGCACGAATCCGGCCGCGATGCCGAGCCAGCAGCCGAGGACGGCCACGAACCCGGCCTGGCCCATCGACAGCAGCCGGCGGGTGCCCGGCCGGGCGCCGATCGCCGCGAGCGTCGCCAGGTCGGGGCGGGCGTCCGCGGCCGCCAGCCCCGTCGCGATCATCGTGCCGCCGAAGGCCAGGACGGCCCCGGCGATCGCGAGCGCGAGCAGCATCGGCGAGGGCGAATCGACGTGCCCGCGTTCCACGTAGACGGTGTCGTCGGTGTCGGTGAAGGCGGCGAGGACCTCGGTCAGCCGGGACTGCTCCGCCTCGGTGACCCGGTGGTCGGCCCGGTCGACGCCGAGCGCCTCGGTCCGCACGGGCACCCGGGCGAGCGCCGCGACCGACGGCGGCACGAGGGCCTGGACGTGCGGGTCCTCGCGGACGGCGACCGCCGGGACGCCGCGCACCGTCCGCAGCGTGTGCCGCCGGTCGTCCTTCCAGTACGAGACCGTCAGGGTCGTGGTGCCGCCGGGCAGCGGCGGGGACCCGAAGACGACGACCTTCCCGGCGGCGAGCGCGGCCGTCACGGCGGGATCGTCGCGGCCGAGCAGCAGGCGCGCCTCGCGCGCACCGCCGACGACGTTGTCGAGCACG
Source organism: Actinomadura sp. RB99 (assembly GCF_014706005.1). Classification (NCBI taxonomy): domain Bacteria; kingdom Bacillati; phylum Actinomycetota; class Actinomycetes; order Streptosporangiales; family Thermomonosporaceae; genus Actinomadura; species Actinomadura sp. RB99. The sequence goes on from NZ_JABMCA010000059.1 coordinate 30,473, forward strand.
ACCGTCCTGGTCCGGGACGGCCCGGAGGCGAAGCCGACGGACGGGCACTTCGCGGTGTCGGCCTGACCGCACTCCGCCCCCTCCCCCGGCAGCGTCCGCAGCGGGACCAGCGGCAGCCCGGGCAGTTCCCGCCCGATCGCGGCGGTGACGGCGTCCGCCTGCCCCAGGGGCGGCCGGACCATCGCCGACCCCATCGGCAGCCGGGGCTCGTACTCGGCGCGCTCCTGCCGGGCGTCGCTGGGGACGCCGATCGCGAACACGGTGATCCCGGCGACCGCCGCCATGATCGCCGCGACGACCGGGGCGGCGCGGCCCCGGTTGCGCGCCCCGTCCCGGACGGCCAGGCGCAGCGGCAGTGGGAGCCACCGGGCGCCCCGGCCCGCCGCGCCGACCAGCCACGGCGTGGCCATGACGCATCCGATGACGATCGCGGCGGCGCCCAGCGCGGCCCCGAGCTCGTGCAGCGCGCGGGTGCCGAACAGGGAGGCCGCGACGCCGAGCAGCACGAGGACCGCGCCCGCGGCCGGCCAGCCGCGGCGCGCCCGGACGGCCTCCCGGCGCCCGGCGAGCGCGGCGACGACGTCCATCCGGGCGGCCTGCAGGGCGGGCACGAGGGCGGCCAGGACGCCGCTGCCCGCGCCGAGCAGCATCGTCACGGCGACCAGCGCCCACGGCACCTCGTACGGGCCGAGGACGACGCCGAGGAACGCCTTGGACAGCGGCTTGGCCAGGGCCGCCGCGAGCAGCCCGAGCAGCGCTCCGGCCACCGCGGCGGCGCCCCCGAGGACCAGGCCGCCGGCCAGCACGACGGCGCGCAGGTGCCGGGCGTCGCCGCCGCACGCGGCGACCAGCGCCAGCCGGTGCCGCTGCCGCCGCACGCCCACCGCGAAGGCGGGGCCGGCGAGCAGCACGACCTCCAGCACGACCACGGCGACGGCCATCGCGACGACGGCGACGCCGGTGCCGTCCGGGCCGGCGGCCGGAACGGACTCCTCGCGAGCCCGCGCGGGCGGGTCCGACACGACCGCCCGGGAGAGCACGGTGATCCCGCTCCCGTTGAGCGCGGTCACCTCGTCCCAGGTCACCGGGCCGGCCCCGGCGACCAGCCATTGCGGGCGCGGCGCCGTCAGGCCCGGCACCGCGCCGGGCAGGGTGAGCGCGAGGGCCCGGCGGGGCTCGCGCGGGTCCCGCACGTGCCCCACCACCCGCGCGGTCGTCCCCGACCGGTCGATCTGGACGTCCGCGCCGAGCCGGAAGCCGAGCGAGGGGGCGAGCGCCACCTCGCCGGGCCGCGCGGGCGCCCGGCCGCCGGTGATCTCGAGCATGCCGCGGGTCATGGGGTCGCGCAGGTCGAGGCCGATGTGGTCGGCGCCGCGGTAGCCGCGGGCGGTCCGCAGCGCGATCCGGCCGCCGGTCTCCAGCGGCCGGACGCGCGCGGACGGCCCGAACGCCGCCGCGACCCGCCGGGTGATCTCCGGGGTGGTCCAGGGCCGCTCGGCGTCGCCGCCCCCGGACGCCCGCGGTTTGATGATGTCCTGGCCGTCGGCCGTCTGCCCGACCGGCGCGTGCGCCGCGCCGGTGAGCCGGGCGTCGGCGGCGCCGATCTCGTACGGCAGCGACTCGCGCGCCGACCAGGCGCTGGTCCGGAAGAGCACGGCCAGCGCGACGATCGCCGTCACGGGCAGGCCGATCATGCAGATGACGAGGGCGGTGCGGCCCTTGGCGCGCAGCGCGTCCCGGCGGGCGAGCCGCAGCGCGGCGCCGTAGGCGCTCACCCGGCCTCCAGGAGGGACTCGGGTCCGGTGCGGCCCGGCGTGGAGTCGACCATCCGGCCGTCCCGCAGGAACACGACCCGGTCGGCCCACGCGGCGTGCCGCGACTCGTGCGTGACCATCAGGCAGGCGGCGCCCTCGTCGCAGCGGGCCCGCAGCGCGCGCATGATCTCCTCGCCGGCGTGGCTGTCGAGGGCGCCGGTCGGCTCGTCGGCGAGCAGGAGCCGGCGGTCGCCGACGAGCGCGCGGGCGATCGCGACGCGCTGCTGCTGGCCGCCCGACAGCTCGTCGGGGAACCGTTCGGCCAGGTCGCCGACGCCGACCGCGGCGAGCGCCCGGTACGCCTCCCGCCGGGCCCGGCGCGCGCGGGCGCCGTCGAGCTCGCGCGGCAGCATCACGTTCTCCACCGCGGTGAGCGCGGGGATCAGGTTGAGGTCCTGGAAGACGTAGCCGACGGCGCGGCGCCGCAGCGCCGCCCGCGCGGCCGGCCCGAGCGCGCCGAGGTCGGCGCCCGCGACGGCGACCCGGCCGGAGGTCGGCGCGTCCAGCCCGCCGGCGAGCGTCAGCAGCGTCGACTTGCCGGAGCCGGACGGGCCCATCACCGCGACGAACTCGCCCTCCGCGACGTCGAGGCTCACGTCCCGCAGGGCGTGTACGAGCCCGGCGCCCGTCCCGTGGTCGCGGGACACGTCCCGCATCGCGAGCACGCTCACCGGCTCGTCTCCTCGATCGGCGCGTCCTGCGGCGCGGCGGCGGGCGGGCTCGCGGACGGGTCGGCGGGGGCGGTCCGGACGACGAACGCCTCGCAGTGGTCCAGCCAGCGGACCTCGGCCTCCGCCTGGAAGATCATCGACTCCAGGACGAGGCGCCAGGCGCGGTCGCCCCGGTCGGACGGGTCGGCGGGCACGGCGGCCTTCACCCGGGTGAGGTCCTGGAGGGTGCGCAGGGTGGCGGTGCGCTGCGCCTGGACGACCTGGCGGACGTCGACGCCGGGCGCGGTGACGGCCATCGCCAGCTTGATCGCCAGCTCGTCGCGGGGCCGGTCGGCGCGGGCCACCGGGGTGGCGAACCACTCCCGCACGTCCGCCTCGCCCGCCGGGGTGATCCGGTAGACGAACCGCCCCTCGTCGTCGGCCCCGACGCGGGTGACCAGTTCGTCGCGTTCGAGCCGGGACAGCGTGGAGTACACCTGCCCGATGTTGAGCGGCCAGGACGATCCGGTGGACGCCTCGAACTCGGCGCGCAGCTGGTAGCCGTAGCGGGGCCCCTGGGACAGCAGTGCCAGCAGGCCGTGTCGTATGGACATGAACACCGAGTATGCATACGCGGTATCCCTGGCGCAATACCGCGTATGCATCCCGAAGGACACGCTACCGGAATTTCACTGTGCGCGACCATCTCACGCCTTACCGTGACCATGTCCCCGGACGATCAGGAGAGAAGCGTGACCTCCGACAGCACGATCAGCGTCCTGCGCGACGTCCTGCGCGTGTACGACCACCGGTACCTCGACCTCGACCGCCGGCAGCGGGAGCGGCTCGTCGACGGCACCCGCCGGGTCATCGGCGACGAGGGCCTCAGCGACGCGGCCCGCGCCGCGCTGCCCGCCGCCGACCGGCTGCGCGCGTTCTGCATCCAGTACGGCCTGCGCGAGGAGCTGGAGCGGCTGATCCGCGACGAGGTGGAGGGCAGCCCCGCGGGCGCCGTCGTGGTCGGCGGCCGGATCTACGCGATGTACCCCTACCTGCGCGGCGTCCCCCGGCAGGACGCCGACATCACCACCGAGGTCGGCGTCGAGCACCGCCTCGACGCGGTGTGCTGGCAGGGCCGGCGGGTGCGGATCCGCGGCACCGCCGCGCTCGAACGGGTCGAGACGAACCGCACGGTCGTGGACGTCATCCTGCGCGAGCGGACCACCGGCAAGGAGCACGTCTTCCCCGCCGGCCCGCGCTCCGCGCCGGACACCGGCACCGGCGGGTTCGAGGCGTTCGCCGACCCGTCCGGCGTCGCCCCCGGCCGCTGGGACGTGCACGTCGCCGCGACCGCGCACGGCGTGACCCGCGAGGCCCGCTTCGGCTCCCGCCGCGCGGACGGCCTGAAGACCGCTCCGCAGCGGCGCCCCGTCGGCGCGCACCACGTCTCGGTGTACTTCACCAAGGGCGGCCACCTGGCGCTGGTGGTCCGCGAGGACGCCGGCGCCACGTCCCTGCGCGCCCGCATCCGCCGCCGCCTCTCCCGCGCCTCCGCGCCCCGCTGAACCGCGCGCGGGACCGCGAGCGGCGCCCGAGTACGAGCGGCGCCCGGGTACGAGCGGCGCCCGGGTACGAGCGGCGCGCGAGACGAGCCGCGCCGGGAACGAGCGGAGCCCGGGAACGCGAACGGGGGCGGGCGCCGCGCGCCCGCCCCCGGTCGACCGGAACGACTAGTCGTTCAGCCAGCTCATCATCGGGCGCAGCTCCGCACCGGTCTTCTCGATCGGGTGCTCGGCGAGCTGCTCGCGGTACTTGCCGAACTGGGCCTGGCCGCCCTCGAACTCCTCCACCAGCTCCTTGGCGTACTCGCCGGACTGGATCTCGCCGAGGATCTTCTTCATCGCGGCCTTCGTCTCCGGCGTGATCACGCGCGGGCCGCGGCTGTAGCCGCCGTACTCGGCGTTGTCGGAGACCGACCAGTACATCTTGGAGATGCCGCCCTCGTACATGAGGTCGACGATCAGCTTCAGCTCGTGCAGCACCTCGAAGTAGGCGACCTCCGGCTGGTAGCCGGCCTCGGTCAGCACCTCGAAACCGGCCTTGACCAGCTCGGACGCACCGCCGCACAGCACGGCCTGCTCGCCGAACAGGTCGGTCTCGGTCTCCTCGGTGAAGGTGGTCTTGATGCCGCCCGCGCGCAGGCCGCCGATGCCCTTGGCGTAGGACAGCGCCAGCGGCCACGCGTTGCCGGAGGCGTCCTTCTCCACCGCCACGATCACCGGGACGCCGCGGCCCGCGACGAACTGGCGGCGGACGAGGTGCCCCGGGCCCTTCGGCGCGACCATCGCCACGTCCACGCCCTCCGGCGGCTGGACGAGGCCGTACCGGATGCTGAAGCCGTGCCCGAAGAACAGCGCGTCGCCCTCGACGAGGGCCGGCTTGATGTCCTTCTCGAAGATCTCGCGGTGGTGGTGGTCGGGGGCCAGCAGCATGACGAGGTCGGCCTCCTCGGCCGCCTCGGCGGGGGTGACCACGCGCAGGCCCTCGGCCTCGGCCTTCTCCCGGCTGGCCGACCCCTCGCGGAGCCCGACCCGCACGTCGACGCCGGAGTCGCGCAGCGACAGGGCGTGCGCGTGCCCCTGGCTGCCGTAACCGATGATCGCGACGTGCCGGCCCTGGATCACGCTCAGGTCGGCGGCGTCGTCGTAGAACATCTCAGCCACAGTGCTGTTGCCTTTCTTCGATGTGGTTGTACTTCTGGGGCCGGGCCGCGCCCGGTCGGGCGTCCGGTTTCAGGCGCTGCGCTCGATCGCGCGCAGCGAGCGGTCGGTGATGGACCGGGCGCCGCGTCCGATGGCCACCATGCCGGACTGGACCAGCTCCTTGATCCCGAACGGCTCGAGGACCTTGATGAACGCGTCCAGCTTGTCGCGGTTGCCGGTGGCCTCGATCGTGACCGCGTCGGGCGCGACGTCCACCACCTTGGCACGGAACAGCGTGACGGTCTCGAGGACCTGCGAGCGCGTCTCCGCGTCCGCGCGGACCTTGACCAGCACCAGCTCGCGCTGGACCGACGCCGACGGCTCCAGCTCGACGATCTTCAGCACGTTGATCAGCTTGTTCAGCTGCTTGGTGACCTGCTCCAGCGGCAGCTCGGCGACGTTCACCACGATCGTCATCCGGGAGATGTCCGGGTGCTCGGTGGTGCCGACCGCGAGGGACTCGATGTTGAAGCCGCGGCGCGAGAACAGGGCCGCGACCCGCGCCAGGATGCCCGGCTTGTTCTCCACCAGGACCGAGAGGGTGTGCGAGCTCATCGCGGTCAGTCTCCGTTCTCCCACTCGGGCGCCATGTCCCGCGCGATCTTGATGTCGTCGTTGGTGGTGCCGGCGGCGACCATGGGCCAGACCATCGCGTCCTTGTGCACCACGAAGTCGATCACGACGGGGGCGTCGTTGATCTCCATCGCCTTGGCGATGACGTCGTCCACGTCCTCGGCCTTCTCGCAGCGCAGCCCCACGCAGCCGTAGGCCTCGGCGAGCTTGACGAAGTCGGGGATCCGCTTGGCGGTGTGCAGGTTCGTGTTGGAGTAGCGGCCGTCGTAGAACAGCGTCTGCCACTGCCGGACCATGCCGAGGTTACCGTTGTTGATCACGGCGACCTTGACCGGGATGCCCTCGATCGCGCAGGTGGCCAGCTCCTGGTTGGTCATCTGGAAGCAGCCGTCGCCGTCGATCGCCCAGACCGTCGCGTCCGGCGCGCCGACCTTGGCGCCCATCGCCGCCGGGACCGAGTACCCCATCGTCCCGGCGCCGCCGGAGTTCAGGAACGCGCCCGGCCGCTCGTACTTGATGAACTGCGCCGCCCACATCTGGTGCTGGCCGACGCCCGCGACGTAGTACGCCTCCGGGCCGGCGAGCTGCCCGATCCGCTCGATGACGTACTGCGGGGACAGCGTGCCGTCCTCGGGGGTGTCGTAGCCCAGCGGGTAGGTCTCGCGCCACGCGTTGAGCTGGCGCCACCAGTCCTCGTAGTTCCCCTTGCGGCCCGCCTCGTGCTCGTTCTGCACCGCGACGATCAGGTCGGCGATGACCTCGCGGGCGTCGCCGACGATCGGGACGTCCGCGTGCCGGTTCTTGGAGATCTCCGCCGGGTCGATGTCGGCGTGCACGACCTTGGCGTGCGGGGCGAACCCGTCGAGCTTGCCGGTGACCCGGTCGTCGAACCGGGCGCCGAGCGCGATCAGCAGGTCCGAGCGCTGCAGCGCGCCGACCGCGCCGACCGCGCCGTGCATGCCCGGCATGCCCATGTGCAGCGGGTGGCTGTCGGGCAGCGCTCCCTTGGCCATCAGCGTGGTGACGACGGGGGCGCCGGTCAGCTCGGCGAGCACCTTCAGCTCGGCGGCCGCGCCGGCCTTCAGCACGCCGCCGCCGACGTACAGCACCGGGCGCTCCGCCTCGACGATCAGCCGTGCCGCCTCGCGGACCTGCTTGGAGTGCGGCCGGGTGACGGGGCGGTACCCGGGGAGCTGGAGCTGGACGGGCCACTGGAACTCGACCGTGGCCTGCATCGCGTCCTTGGCGATGTCGACCAGGACGGGGCCGGGACGGCCGGTGCCGGCGATGTGGAACGCCTCGGCGATGGTGCGGGCGATGTCCTCGGCCTTGGTGACCAGGAAGTTGTGCTTGGTGATCGGCATCGTGATGCCGGCGATGTCGGCCTCCTGGAAGCCGTCGGTCCCGATGAGGGAGGTCGCGACCTGGCCCGTGATGGCCACCATCGGCACCGAGTCCATGTAGGCGTCGGAGATCGCGGTGACCAGGTTCGTCGCGCCCGGCCCGGAGGTGGCCATGCACACCCCGACCTTGCCGGTGACCATCGCGTAGCCCTGCGCGGCGTGGCCGGCGCCCTGCTCGTGCCGGACGAGGATGTGGCGCAGCTTGTTCGAGTCGAACAGCGGGTCGTAGGCCGGGAGGATCGCGCCCCCCGGGATGCCGAACACGGTGTCGACGCCGACGTTCTCCAGGGCGCGGACCAGCGCCTGGGCTCCCGTCATCTGTTCGGTCGTCATGATCCTGTTTCCTTGGGAGAGAAGTCTGGGGCTCGCCGGGCAACAAAAAACCCCCGCCGCCGGAAGCGGTCGAGGGGAGGCGCGCAGGTCGGTGAGCTTGGTCAGCCTGCGCGCCGACCAAGTACTACGAGGATGATGGTGGTGTTCTGCACGGAGCCACTTTCGCCGAGATCCGGCCCCCGGTCAAATCCGTGGACAGGAAATCTCGGCATCTGAGACGGTTTCCCGGCGGAACCGGCCGCCTCAGCCCGGCAGCGGAAGCGGCAGATCGCCTGGTAGATCCTGTGCCGCGAGGTTCGTCCGGACCAGCGACTCCACCCGTCCGGCGGCCATCGGGCGCGCCACCAGGAAGCCCTGGCCGCGCGGGCAGTCCATCGCGCGCAGCAGCTCCAGCTGCTCCGGCCGCTCGATGCCCTCCGCCACCACGGTCAGCCCCAGGTCGCGGCCCAGCCGGACGATCGTCCGGGTCAGCAGCGACAGCGTCTCGTCCGAGCCGAGCCCCGCCACGAACGACGGGTCGATCTTGATGATGTCCACCGGGAGCTGGCCGAGGTAGGCCAGCGACGCGTACCCGGTGCCGAAGTCGTCGATCGCCAGCCGGACGCCGAGGTCGCGCAGCTCCGACAGCCGCGCCACGTTCTGCCCGCCGTCCTCGACGAGCACCTCCTCGCGGACCTCCAGCGTCAGCGCCTGCGGCGGCAGCCCCGTCTCCTCCAGCGCCGCCGCCACCGATTCCACGAACCGGGGCGCGGCGATCTGCCGGGCGGTGAAGTTCACCGACAGGCCCACGTCCCAGGAGTCGCGGCGCCACCGCGCCACCTCCCGGCACGCCTCCCGCAGCACCCAGTCGCCGAGCGGAATCATCAGCCCGGACTCCTCCGCCGGCCCGATGAACTCCTCCGGCGGCACCGACTCGCTCCCCCGCCACCAGCGCAGCAGCGCCTCCACCCCGGTCACCCGGGACGTCGCGAGGTCCACCACCGGCTGGAACTCCACCGCGAACTGCTCCTCGGCGAGGGCCCGCTGCAGGTCGCTGCCGAGCTCCAGCCGCCGCACCACGTCGGCGTGCATGTGCGGCGCGAACACCTCGACGCGCCCGCCGCCCAGCTCCTTCGCCCGCGCCATCGCCAGGTCGCCGTTGCGGATCAGGTCCGCGGCGGTCCGGCGCAGCCGCCGGCCCGCGTCGCCGCCCCGGTCCTTCGCCGGGACCGCCGGCGCCTCCTCGTCCCCCGCGAACGCGATCCCGACGCTCGCGGTCAGCACGATCTGCTTGCTGCCCACCTGGTACGGGTCCACCGACAGCACCCGCAGCAGCCGCCCCGCCAGCTCCACCGCCGCGCGGGTCTCCCGGTCGTCCGACGGCAGCTGCACGAGGACCGCGAACTCGTCGCCGCCCCACCGCGCCACCGTGTCGTCGGCCTGCACGTTGGCGCGCAGCCGCCGCGCCGCCTGCGCCAGCACCTGGTCGCCGGCGGCGTGCCCGGCCGAGTCGTTGACGTCGGTGAACCCGTCCATGTCGACGAACACCACCGCGACCCGGCCGCCCGGACGCTGCTGCGCCAGCACCTCCCGGGTCCGCTCCTCGAAGTACGACCGGTTCGGCAGGCCCGTCAGCCCGTCGTGGAAGGTCAGGTGCGCGACCTGCCGCTGCAGCGCCGCCTGCTCGCTCAGGTCGCGGGTGGTGACCAGCAGCCGTCCCGGCGCCTCGCCCGTCCCCGCGTACCGGGAGATCGTCGACTCGGTCGGCAGCCACGTGCCGTCCGCGGCGCGGACCCGGCACGACACCCGCAGCGACCCGGTGGCGCCCGGCCGGTCCCCGCCGGCCGCGTCCTCCTCGTCGAGGAACTCGGTGAACGCCTCCTGGACGCGCGGCAGGTCCTCCGGGTGGATGATCTCGTGCAGCGGCCGCCCGAGCAGCTCCTCGGGCGTGTAGTGGTAGGTGCGCAGCGCGCCCGCGCTCGCGTACTGGACGGTCGCGTCGAGGTCGCAGATCAGCACGGCGTCGTTGCTGCTCTCCGACAGCGCCCGGAAGTGCTCCTCGCTCGCCTCCACGGCGCGGCGCAGCCGCTCGTTCTCCCGCAGCAGGCCCGCGAGCCGCGCCAGCAGCACCAGCGCCGCCGAGCCCGCCACGATCGACACCACCGGCTCCAGCCCGTTGCGGCCGGTCAGCGAGTGACCGGCGACGAACAGGGAGGCCGCCGCGGCGACCGCCGCCGGCGCCAGCCCGGGGCCGATCAGCCGGCCGCGCTCGTCGGGCTCCGGCGCCGCGTCCTGCGGCAGGGCGTCCGCCGGGACGTCGTCGGACGGGCCGTCCGGCTCCGCCTCCGGCACCGGGCCCGTCCACGGCACCAGCAGGAGCAGCAGCAGCCCGGCGAGCCGCAGGATGTCGGACGGGTCGTCGGACGGCCCGCCGCCGTCCAGCCGGACGAACGTCGTCACCACGTCGGCGGTCGCGAACGCCGCCAGCGCCCCGAACCCCATCCACGCCAGCCGCCGGCGCCCGCGCGCCGCGCCCAGCGCGAACGGCAGCGCCCCGCACAGCAGCACCACGTCGATCAGCGGGTACAGCAGCTCCAGCAGGAACTCCGACGCCGACTCCCCCGACTGGTGGTACAGCGAGCTGAAGAGCGCGACCCAGCCCAGCACGAAGATCGCGCACGCGCACACGTAGGTGTCGGCGAGGTACCGCAGCCACATGCCCACGTCGCGGGCCAGCCGCACCGGCACGATCAGGCCGGTGACTAGCGCCACCGCAGCCAGCAGGTAGAACAGGTCCGGCACCGAGAGCGACAGGGCGCTGCGCGAGACGTGGCCGTCCAGCGCGCTGCCGACCGCGCCCGCGAACCAGCCCGCGGCCGCGACCCCGTACCAGCGCCACGACGCCCGCCAGATCCCGCCGGACGACACCCGCCGGAAGATCCCGACGTCGCCGGAGTCGGCGGCGGCGCGCTTCGGCCGCCCGGCCGACATCAGCAGCGAGATCGCCGCGGCGCCCGCGGCGACCGCCTCGGTCCAGGCGAGGAAGGCCGTGCCGCCCCAGCCCAGCAGCGACCCGGTGGCGTACAGGACGCCGACGATCGCGGCCATGGCGACCGGCACCGCCCGCGGCGGCATCCGCCTGGCGTTCTCGCCGCTCATCGCGCCGTGTCCCTTCCTGCCCCGCGGGGAGCTGTCCGTCCCTCGCGGTCGCGGCGGTGCGCCAGAGGGGACTTGGGTCCGGAGACCTCATCCGGTCGCAGGGATAACGGCCGGAGGGTCGTGGATCGTGCCCCGCGCAGGGTCGGCGCGGGACGGCGGCGCATCGGATGCGCCTGCCGGAGATCAGCGACGTTGCTGCACTGCGGGATCACCGTGATGCTCAGAGTACGTTCCGTAGGTCACGGACCGATTGAGGCTGGGCGTCCTCATGGCGACGAACCGCCTCGTCGGCGATCCGTTTGGGATGGCCGAAACGTGATCGTCACCGAATCGGCGGCTTGCCCGGCATCACGCTGGGTGAGCGCATTCGGGACCCCGAGCGCCCCGCGCCCCTCTTGTCCCGCACCGTCCGCTGTGGGGTGCGGAGCGGGACGGTGTGATGCACGCGACAGCGAAGTGTCATGCTGGGACGGGAGGCGTTCTCATGCGCAAGCACCTGATCGTCCTTGCCGCGCTGGTCCTCGCGGGGTGCTCGTCGTCCCCGCCGAAGGACACGGGGAGTGCGCGGACCCCGCCGCCCCTGCCGTCCGGGGGCACCGCCGCGCCGGGGGCGCCCCGCGTTCTGGTCACGGGCCTGAAGATCCCGTGGGCCATCGCCTTCCTCCCCGGCGGTGACGCACTTGTGACCGAACGTGATTCGGCGCGGCTGCTGCGGGTCACCCCGGCGGGCGCGGTGACCCCGGTCGGGACCGTTCCCGGCGTCGACGCGGCGGGCGAGGGCGGCCTGCTCGGCGTCGCCGTCTCCCCCGGCTACGCGCGGGACCACCAGATCTTCCTCTACACCACGTCCGCGACCGACAACCGCGTCGTCCGCGCCTCCTACGACGGCGGCCGGCTCGGCGCCCCGCGCCCGGTCGTCACCGGCATCCCCAAGGGCGAGATCCACAACGGCGGGCGCCTCGCGTTCGGCCCCGACCGGATGCTGTACATCACCACCGGAGAGACCGGCCAGGGCGAGAAGGCGCAGGACCGGAACTCCCTCGCCGGGAAGATCCTCCGCGTCGCGCCCGACGGGAGGCCCGCCCCCGGCAACCCGTTCGGCACCCGCGTGTGGACGTACGGCCACCGCAACGTCCAGGGCCTCGCCTGGGATCCCAAGGGCCGCCTCTACGCCACCGAGTTCGGGCAGGACCGCTTCGACGAGATCAACCTCATCGAGAAGGGCCGCGACTACGGCTGGCCGGCCGTCGAGGGTTCCGGGAACCGCAAGGGCTTCACGAACCCGCTGCTGACGTGGCGGACGTCCGAGGCGTCCCCGTCCGGGCTCGCCTACGCCAACGGCTCCCTGTGGGCCGCCGCGCTGCGCGGCGAGCGGCTCTGGCAGGTCCCGCTGTCCGCGAGCGGCGAGGTGGGCCGCCCCGTCGCCCGGTTCACCGGCTCCTACGGCCGGCTGCGCGCCGTCGTCCGCGCCCCGGACGGCTCGCTGTGGCTCACCACCAGCAACCGCGACGGCCGCGGCACCCCGGCCAGGACCGACGACCGCATCATCACCGTCCCTCCCCGCTAGTCCCACCAGAACGACCAGCTCGCCCGGCCCACCAGCCCGGCGGCGTACTCCTCCATGTCGCCGACGCCCTGCCAGATGTTGTCCGGGCAGAACGCCTCGTGCTCGGCGGCCACCGCACGGGCGTGCTCCATCGTCCGCGGCGGTGCGGCCACCGACAGCCCCAGCACGTCGAAGCCCACCATCACCACACGCGCCCCGAACCGCTCCTCCCAGGACCGCACCACCGCGGATATCTCCGCCGTCCGGCAGTGATTGACCGGCCCGGACCACCCCATGACCGTCAGGGTGTCGGCTCCCCGCGCGGCCGGCACGAGCCCGAGCAGGAACTCCGCGTCCTCCGCGCCCAACTCGGCGGACACTCTGGCGTATTCGTCGGCGTCCTCCACCCCTTCGCCCGGCGAGGCGAGCCCCGGCCACGGGACGGGCCGGTCCTCCACGCCGGGCTCGCCACGGGACTCGCCGCCCCTCCGGTCGCCCCTCAGCAGGACCTCGGCGTCAAGGGCGTCGATGTCGGCCACCGACGCGTCGACGAACAGCTCCCCGTCGTGCCAGGGCCGGGTCGGCTGCCCTCCGAGCGTGTCCAGCAGCAGCGGATACAGGCCCGTGTCCGCGCGCTCGTCGTACAACCGGCACCAGAGCCCGCCCAGCCCGGCCCTCGGCTCGTCCGACACCCACAGCGCCATGACGCCCTCAGGGCCCTCCTCGGGCGCGACCAACCGGCCGGACGGCAACCCGGCGGGCAAGGCCGGAAACGCACTCTCCACCATGCCCGCGAAAGCTAGCGGACGCCTACGACAGGGAGCGCGACCCCGGCTCAGTCCGGTCGTACGTACTGGAAATGCCAGATGAGCATGGCGGGGACGGCGGCGTTCGCGGCACCCGCCGCTTCGGGGATCATGGCGGCCATGGGGTGGCGACCGGATTTCCGCCGCCCCGCGGGCGTGCCCGCGAGGCGGCGGGAACCGTCAGGACGCGCCGAGCTTCTCGAGGATCAGCTCGCGGGCGCGGCCGGCGTCGGCCTGCCCGCGGGTGGCCTTCATCACGGCGCCGACGAGGGCGCCGGCGGCGGCGACCTTGCCGGACCGGACCTTGTCGGCCACGGCGGCGTTGTCCGCGATCACCTGGTCGATGATCGAGGCGAGCTCGCCCTCGTCGCTGACGACCTTCAGGCCGCGGGCCGCGACGACCTCGTCCGGGCCGCCCTCGCCGGCGAGGACGCCCTCGAACACCTGCCGGGCCAGCTTGTCGTTCAGCTCGCCGGCGGACACCATCGCCTGGATCCGCGCGACCTGCTCCGGCGTGATCGGCAGCTCGGCCAGCTCCACGCCCTGCTCGGTCGCGCGCCGCGACAGCTCGTTCATCCACCACTTGCGGGCCGCGCCGGCGTCCGCGCCCGCCGCGATCGTCGCCTCGATCAGGTCGACGGCGCCGGCGTTGACGACGTCCCGCAGCTCCAGGTCCGACAGGCCCCACTCCCCCTGGACGCGGCGGCGCCGCGCGGCGGGCAGCTCCGGCAGCGACGCCCGCAGCTCCTCCACCCACTCCCGCGACGGCGCCATCGGCACCAGGTCGGGCTCGGGGAAGTAGCGGTAGTCCTGCGCCTCCTCCTTGCTGCGCCCGCTCGTGCTGCGGCCGGTGTCCTCGTGGAAGTGGCGGGTCTCCTGGATCACCCGCCCGCCCGCGTCCAGCACGCCCGCCTGCCGCTCGATCTCCGACCGGACGGCGCGCTCCACCGAGCGCAGCGAGTTCACGTTCTTGGTCTCGGTGCGGGTGCCCCACTCCGACGCGCCGCGCGGCATCAGCGACACGTTCACGTCGCAGCGCATGGAGCCCTCCTCCATGCGGACGTCCGAAACCCCGAGCGACCGCACCAGCTCGCGCAGCTCCGTCGCGTACGCGCGGGCCACCAGCGGCGCCTTGTCGCCCGTCGCGGCGATCGGCTTGGTGACGATCTCCACCAGCGGGATGCCGGCCCGGTTGTAGTCCACCAGCGAGTGGTCGGCGCCGTGGATGCGGCCCGTGCTGCCGCCGACGTGCAGCGACTTGCCGGTGTCCTCCTCCATGTGGACGCGCTCGATCTCGATCCGGTACGTCTCGCCGTCGACCTCGACGTCCAGGTGGCCGTCGACGCACAGCGGCTCGTCGTACTGCGAGATCTGGAAGTCCTTCGGCATGTCCGGGTAGAAGTAGTTCTTCCGGGCGAACCGGCACCACTCGACGATCGTGCAGTTCAGCGCGAGGCCGATCTTGATGATGCCCTCGATCGCGGCGTGGTTGGTCACCGGCAGCGACCCGGGCAGGCCCAGGCAGACCGGGCAGACCTGGGTGTTCGGGTCCGCGCCGAACGTCGTCGGGCAGCCGCAGAACATCTTCGACGCGGTGCCGAGCTCGATGTGCGTCTCCAGGCCGAGGACGGGCTCGTACTTCGCGAGCGCCTCGTCGTACGGCATGAGTGTCGGGGTGCTCACTTCGCCTCCGCCAGTTCGGGGGCCTTGGCCAGCAGCGGGCCGCCCCAGCGCTCTTCCAGGGCCCGCTCGACGGCGGCGCCCACCCGGTAGACGCGGTCGTCGCCGAGGACGGGCGCCATCACCTGCAGGCCCACCGGCAGGCCGTCGGCGAGGCCGCACGGCACGGAGATCGCGGCGTTGCCGGTGAGGTTCGCCGGGATCGTGCACAGGTCGGCCAGGTACATCGCCATCGGGTCGTCCGCGCGCTCCCCGATCGGGAACGCGGTGGTCGGCGTGGTCGGCGAGACCAGCACGTCCACCTGCTCGAACGCCGCGTCGAAGTCGTGCTTGACCAGCGTGCGGACCTGCTGCGCCTTGCCGTAGTAGGCGTCGTAGTAGCCCGACGACAGCGCGTAGGTGCCGAGCATGATCCGCCGCTTCACCTCGGGCCCGAAGCCCTCCGCGCGGGTCAGCGCCATGACCTCCTCGGCGCTGCGGGTGCCGTCGTCGCCGACGCGCAGCCCGTACCGCATCGCGTCGAACCGCGCCAGGTTCGACGACGCCTCCGACGGCGCGATCAGGTAGTAGGCGGGCAGCGCGTACTGGAAGTGCGGGCAGGACACCTCGACGACCTTCGCGCCGAGCGACTCCAGCAGCTCCACGGCCTCGGTGAACCGCGCCGACACGCCCGGCTCGTACCCCTCGCCGGAGAACTCGCGGACGACGCCGACCCGCAGGCCGTCCACGTCGCCGCTGCGCGCCGCCTCCACCACGTTCGGGACGGGCCGGTCGATCGAGGTCGAGTCCATGACGTCGTGGCCGCTGAACGCCTCGTGCAGCAGCGCCGCGTCCAGCACGTTGCGGGCGAACGGGCCCGGCGTGTCCAGCGACGACGCGAACGCGATGATCCCGTACCGGGACGAGCCGCCGTAGGTCGGCTTCGTCCCGACGATGCCGGTGACCGCGGCGGGCTGGCGGATCGACCCGCCGGTGTCGGTGCCGGTGGACAGCGGCGCCTCGTACGCCGCGACCGCCGCCGACGACCCGCCCGACGACCCGCCGGGGATGCGCGACAGGTCCCACGGGTTGCGCGTCGTCTTGTACGCGCTGTTCTCCGTGGACGAGCCCATCGCGAACTCGTCCATGTTCGTCTTGCCGAGGATCACCAGGCCGGCCTCGCGCAGCCGGCTCGTCACCGTCGCGTCGTACGGCGGCCGCCAGCCCTCGAGGATCTTCGATCCGGCCGTGGTCGGCATGTCGGTGGTGGTGAACACGTCCTTGTGGGCGATGGGGACGCCGGCCAGCGGGCCGAGCTCCTCCCCCGCCGCGCGCCGCTCGTCCACCCGGCGCGCCTGCGCCAGCGTGGTCTCCGCGTCCACGTGCAGGAACGCCTCGACGCTCCCGTCCACGGCGGCGATCCGGTCCAGGTGCGCCTGCGCGACCTCGACCGCCGACACCTCGCCCGCCGCCATCAGCGCGCCGAGCTCCGCGGCGCCCTTCCGGAACAGCTCCGCCATCAGGCCTCCTCGTCCAGGATCCGCGGGACGCGGAAACGCTGCTGCTCGCTGGCGGGAGCGCCGGCGAGCGCCTGCTCCGGCGTGAGGCACGGCCGGACCTCGTCGGGCCGGTACACGTTGGTCAGCGGCAGCGCGTGCGAGGTGGGCGGGATGTCCTCCGCGGCGACCTCCTGCACCCGCGCGACCGCGGAAATGATCTGGTCGAGCTGGGCGGCGAGATGGTCGAGCTCATCGTCGCCGAGCGCCAGCCGGGACAGCCGGGCGAGGTGCGAGACCTCGTCACGGGTGATGGCGGACATGATGAGAAACCGTTCCTGCGATCGATTGGGATACCCGCCATCCTATTGGCCGGGGCCCCGCCGCCCGAACGCTTTACACCGCCGCGCGCCCGCGCGCCGCCGTCGCGGCGCGGTACGGGCCGTTTCAGATCCTCAGGCGGGGAACGCTCCTCACGTCCACCCCGGGACGACGAGAGGAGTCCGCCGTGACCATCGGCGGCAGCATCGCCCTGATCATCATCGGCGCGATCCTGGCCTATGCGGTCAACTACCAGTTCAGCGGCATCGACATCCGCCTGGTCGGGGTGATCCTGATGATCGGCGGCCTGATCGGGCTGGTCGTCGGGATCGTCCGGATCGCCTCCGCGCGCCGCACCGTGGAGCGCCGTCCGCCGCCCGCGATCCGCGAGGAGCACTACTACGAGGACGACCCCTACGAGACCCGCCGCCGCTACTGAGGCCAGCGCGTTACCCGGGTCTTCTACGCCGCGGGTTCGGGGGCCCGCTGGACGTTGCGGCGCAGCCAGTCGGTGGCGGTGTCGGCGTCCATGGGGCGGCCGAAGTGCCAGCCCTGCGCGGCGTCGCAGCCCATCTCGCGGAGCAGGCGCGCGGTCTGCGGGTCCTCGACGCCCTCGGCGACCGAGCGCAGGCCGAGGGTGCGGACGAGGTCGACGATCGAGCGGACGATCACCGCGTCGTCGCCGGACTCCGCGAGCCGCCCGACGAACGAGGAGTCGATCTTGATCTCCTCGACCGGGAGGCGCTTCAGCCGGACGAGCGAGGAGTAGCCGGTCC
This sequence comes from Actinomadura sp. RB99, assembly GCF_014706005.1. Classification (NCBI taxonomy): domain Bacteria; kingdom Bacillati; phylum Actinomycetota; class Actinomycetes; order Streptosporangiales; family Thermomonosporaceae; genus Actinomadura; species Actinomadura sp. RB99. Next base: position 47,750 of record NZ_JABMCA010000059.1, read on the forward strand.
CGAAGTCGTCGAGGCTGAGCGGGATGCCGAGTTCAGCGAGCCTGGCGACGGTGTCGGAGGCGTAGGCGGGCTCGCTCATCAGGATCCGCTCGGTGATCTCCAGCTGCAGCGCGGCGGCCGGCAGGCCGCGGGCGAGCAGGCCCTCCTCGATGGTCTCGGTGAGGCCCATGTCGAGGAGGTCGCGTCCGGAGGCGTTCACCGCGACCTGGACGGCGAGGTCCTCGCGCCACCACGCGGCGGTCTGGGCGAGGGCGGCCTCGACGACGTGGTGCGTGATGGAGCGCATCAGGTAGGTCTGCTCGGCGATCGACAGGAACGCCTCCGGTTCGAGGAGCCCCTTGTCGGGGTGGCGCCAGCGCAGCAGCGCCTCCATGCCGACGAGCTGGCCGTCCCGCAGCGACACCTTCGGCTGGTAGAACAGCTCGAGCTCGGACCGGTCGATGGCGCGGCGCAGGTCGCCGAGCATGCTGAGCCGGGCCGGGGAGTTGCGGTCGTTGGCGGGCGAGTAGACCTCGACGCCGGTGCGGCCCTCCTTGGCGTTGTACATCGCGACGTCGGCGCGCTGCAGGAGCAGCTCGAAGTCGGGGGCGTGGTCGGGGAACAGCGCGATCCCGACGCTGGCCTCCAGGTCGAACGACATGCCGTCGAGCCGGACGGGTTCGCCGAGCGCGGCGCGCAGCCGCGCCGCGACCTCGCGGGCGGCGGCCTCGTCCCGGACGGACGGCAGCAGCACCGCGAACTCGTCGCCGCCGAGCCGGGCGACGAGGTCGCCGGGCCGGACGCTGTGGGTGAGCCGGTGCGCGACGAGCTGCAGCAGCCGGTCCCCGGTGGGGTGCCCGAGGGTGTCGTTGACCTCCTTGAACCGGTCGAGGTCGAGGAGGAACAGCCCGGCGCGCTGGTCGCGCTCCTCCGGGACGGCGCGGCGCCGCGAGGGCCTGAGCGCGACCGGCCCGCGTTTGGCGGCGCGCCCGGCCGCGCTGCGCTTCTCCGCGCCGCGGGCCTCGGCGAGGGCCTCCTCGGTCCGGACGATCAGCAGCTTGCGGTTCGGCAGGCCGGTGAGGCCGTCGTGCAGGGCCTGGTGCTCGCGCCGGACGGCGACGGAGGCGTTCAGGTAGACGGCGATGAACGGCAGCAGGATCAGCGGGACGAACAGCGCGGACCGGTCCATCGCGATGACCATGAGCGGGGCGAGGCCGAGCAGCGCCAGGTGCACGAGGATCTGGTAGGCGAGGTCCCAGCGCAGCGCCTTGATCAGCGAGACCCGCTCGTGCAGCGCGACGGCCGAGCCGACGAGGGTGTCGTTGCAGAGGAAGTAGACGGTGCCGGCGAGCGCGATGGCGGGCAGGTCGGCGCCGTCGGGGACCCAGGTGCTGGACGGGGTGGCGAGGTCGCCGGCGAGGGCGAGGACGAGCTGGGCGGCGCCGAGGCTGAGGGTGTACTGGGCGGCGTTGAACGCGATCCGGTGGGGGGTGCGGCCGCGGAAGACGCCGCAGGTCACGACGGCGATCGCCTGGAGCGCGGCGGCGACGGGCAGCCCGGCGTACAGCAGCGCGGCGAAGGCGAACGTGGTCGAGGTGGTGGCGCCGTTGGTCTCGGTGGATCCCGGCGTGATGATCGGGCGCAGCTCGCCGAAGACGATGAAGCAGCCGAGGATCCAGAACACCGGGTTCCCGGCGAGCGCGTCGAGGTCGGCGCCGGTCAGACCGGCGAACGCGGCGGCGCACACGGCGACGCCGAGCAGGATGACGACGACGAAGTAGATCCACAACGGGGAGCCGCGGCGCGGGGCCGTGTTCCGCGTGTTGTTCGGGTCCTTCATCACATCCTCGGGGGGTTCGGGGGGCCGTCCCCGGCACCGGGCGCACCGGACTCCGGGGCGACTCCCCCCGGATGGTGCGTCCGAAGATTCAGGTGGGTCGTGATGTGAGGGAGAGTACGGCCTTTGCTCAACTTCGCGAAACCGATTGCGTACGTTCCGTTATGCCCCTTCCGTACCGGCCCCTCACCTGTCGGTAGCTGAAGTGTACCCCTGAGTAACGCGACACTGGTGAGGGGCCGCTTAACCACGCCGGGTCATGCGTCCGCGCGCATAGTTACATTTTTGGCCGCATCTGGCCCATCGGCGAGGAGCACCCGGAAGCCCTCCTCTTCCAGGACCGGTACGCCAAGTTTGACGGCTTTGTCGTACTTCGACCCCGGGCTGTCGCCCACGACCACGAAGCCCGTTTTCTTCGACACCGACCCGGACACCTTCCCGCCGAGCCGCTGCACCGCCTCCGTCGCCGAGTCGCGGCTGAACCCCTCCAGCGACCCGGTGATCACCACCGTGACGCCCTCCAGCGGCCGCGGGCCCGCCGCGCCCTCGTCCTCCATCCGGACGCCGGCCGCCCGCCACTTGTCCACGATCTCGCGGTGCCAGTCGACCTCGAACCAGCGCTTGATCGACGCGGCGATCGTCGGGCCGACGCCGTCCACCGCCGCCAGCTCCTCCTCCGTCGCGTTCGCGATCGCGTCCATCGACCCCATCTCGCGGGCCAGGTCGCGGGACGCCGACGGCCCCACGTGCCGGATCGACAGCGCCACCAGCACCCGCCACAGCGGCTGCCGCTTCGCCTTCTCCAGCTCGTCGAAGAGGATCTCGACGGTCTTCTTCGGCTCGCCCTCCTTGTTCGCGAAGAACGACACGACCTTCGGCTCCCCGGTCTTCGGGTCGGTCTTCGTCGTCCCCGTCCGCTGGTCCAGCACGAGGCTCCGGATCGGCAGCAGCTGCTCGACCGTCAGGTGGAACAGGTCGCCCTCGTTCCTCACCGGCGGCTCGCTCGGCTCCAGCGGCTGCGTCAGCGCCGTCGCCGCCACGTACCCGAGCGCCTCGATGTCGAGGGCGTTCCGGCTGGCCACGAAGAACAGCCGCTCCCGCAGCTGCCCCGGGCAGTACCGCGCGTTCGGGCAGCGGATGTCGGCGTCGCCCTCCTTCTCGTACGCCAGCTCCGTCCCGCACTCCGGGCACTCGGTGGGCATCTCGAACTCGCGCTCGGAGCCGTCCCGCAGCGCGGTCACCGGCGCGACGATCTCCGGGATCACGTCGCCGGCCTTGCGCAGCACCACCGTGTCGCCGATCAGCACGCCCTTGCGCTTGACCTCGCCCGCGTTGTGCAGCGTCGCCCGCTCCACCGTCGACCCGGCCACCTTGATCGGCTCCATCACGCCGTACGGCGTGACCCGCCCGGTCCGGCCGACGCCGACCTTGATGTCGAGGAGCTTGGTGTTGACCTCCTCCGGCGGGTACTTCCACGCGATCGCCCAGCGCGGCGCCCGGCTCGTCGACCCCAGCCGCCGCTGCAGCGAGAACTGGTCGACCTTCACCACCACGCCGTCGATCTCGTACGCCGGGTCGTGCCGGTTCTCGCCGTAGAAGTCGATGTACTCGCGGACCGCGTCCAGCCCGCCGACGACCTTGTACCGGTCGCTGACCGGCAGCCCCCAGCCGCGCATCAGCTCGTACGCCCCGGACTGGCTCTCCGGCCGCGTGCCGCCCTCCCACGCGCCGAACCCGTGGACGAGCATGCTCAGCGGACGGTGCGCCGTGACGCGCGGGTCCTTCTGCCGCAGCGACCCCGCCGCCGCGTTCCGCGGGTTGGCGAACGGCTCCCTGCCCGCCTCCACCTGCACCGCGTTGACCTGCTCGAACCCCTCGACCGGCAGGAAGACCTCGCCGCGCACCTCCAGCAGGTCCGGCCAGCCCTCGCCGGCCAGCCGGTCCGGCAGCGCGTCGATGGTGCGGACGTTGTTGGTGACGTCCTCGCCGGTGCGGCCGTCGCCGCGGGTCACCCCGCGCACCAGCCGGCCCTTCTCGTAGGTCACCGCGATCGCCAGGCCGTCGATCTTCAGCTCGCACAGGTAGCCGGCGACCTCGCCGACCTCCTTGACCACCCGCTCGTCCCAGGCCAGCAGCTCGTCGGCGCTCATCGCGTTGTCGAGGCTCTGCATCCGCTCCAGATGCTCGACCGTCGCGAAGTCCGTGGTGATCGGCGCGCCGACCCGCTGCGTCGGCGAGCTCGGCGTGACCAGCTCCGGATGCTCGGCCTCCAGCGCCTGGAGCTCGCGCATCAGCCGGTCGTACTCGGCGTCGGTGACCGTCGGCTGGTCGAGCACGTAGTAGCGGTAGTTGGCCTCGTCGATGCGCTCGCTCAGCTCCAGGTGCCGCTGAGCCGCCTCCGTCGGAACGCCCTCGCTGCTGGTGGTCATGCGCCTATTCTCGCCGCTACCACCGACAATATGACCAGCGGCGCGCCCCCTACTCTGCGCCTTCGTACAGCATCCGCGCCGTTTCGCGGCAGCGTTCGAGGGCGGCGCGGACGTAGCGCGGCGACGCGCCCGCCATCCCGCACGCCGGCGTGATCACGACCTGCCGCCCCAGTTGCGCGGCCGGGAAGCCGAGCCGGCGCCACAGCTCCTTCACCGGCGCGGCGGTCGCCTGGAGGGACGGCAGCGCGGCGTCCGTTCCGGGCACCGCGCCGAGGAACAGCCCGACGCCCGCGTCGATCGTCTCGCCCACCGCGTCGTCGTCGCGCCTCGGCACGAGGCCCAGATCGACCGAGATCGCCTTCGCGCCCGCACCGCGCAGCAGCGCGTACGGGACGTTCCGGGCGCAGCAGTGCACGACCGGGTACGCGCCCGCCGCGTCGATCACCTGCCGCAGCGCGTCCTCGGCGACGGGCGCCTCGACGGCCCGCAGCCGGGCGAACCCGCTGGCCGTCGGGACCGTCCCGGCGAGCGCGGCGGGCAGGCCCGGCTCGTCCAGCTGCACGATGACCTGCGCGGCCGGCAGGCGCCGCCGGACGTCGGCCACGTGCGCCGCGACGCCCTCGGCCAGCGACGCGACGAGATCGCGGACGGCGCCCGGGTCCTTCAGCGCGCGGTCGCCGTTCCGCAGCTCGATCGTCGACGCCAGCGTCCACGGCCCGCACACCTGGATCTTGAACGGGCCGTCGTGGCCGCCCGCGACCTCCTCCAGGACGTCCAGGTCCCGCGCGAGGTGGTCGAGGGAGCGCACCGTGTCGCGGCCCGGCCGGTCGGAGAACCGCCAGCCGGACGGCTCCACCCGCACCGGCATGTCCACCAGCAGCCCGGCCGTCCGCCCGGTCAGGTCGGCGCCCGGCCCGCGCGCGGGGAGCTCCGGCAGGTGCGGCAGCTCGGGGAGCTCCCCCAGCACGATCCGCAGCGCCTCGGCCGGGTCGTCCCCCGGATACGACCCGACCCCGGTCGCCGTGCCCGCCTGCCACGGGAAGTCGCTCGTCACGGACGGAACCCTACCGGCGGACGATCAGAGCAGTTCCGCCAGCCGGTCCAGGCGGCGCAGCGTGTCGTCCGCCGGCTCGGTCGGCAGGTCGAACAGGGCCTCGTCGACGCCGGCGCCCTCCAGGCTCGCGATCACCTCGGGCTTCGGCGGGACCGCGAACAGCGTCACCGGGACGCGCCGCCCGGCCCGCTCCCGCAGCTCGGCGATCTGCGCGGCGAGCGCGTCGGTGCCCCGCCCGAAGATCGGCATCCAGCCGTCGCCGAACTCGACCACCCGGTCGAACGTCGTCGGCCCCGACCCCCCGATCAGCACCGGCGGGTGCGGGTCCTGCACCGGCTTGGGGTAGGAGAACACCGGGTCGAAGTCGACGAACTCGCCGTGGAACTCCGCCTCGTCCTTCGTCCACAGCTCCTTGACCGCGAGGACGCGCTCGCGCAGCAGCCGCATCCGGGTCGTCGGGTCGGTGCCGTGGTTGCGCATCTCCTCCCGGTTCCAGCCCGCGCCGACGCCCAGCACGGCCCGCCCGCCGGAGACCAGGTCGAGCGAGGCGACCTCGTTGGCCAGCACGATCGGGTCCCGCTGGACGATCAGCGCGATGCCCGTGCCGACCCGCAGCCGCTCGGTCGCCGTCGCGGCCGCGGTCAGCGTCACGAACGGGTCGAGCGTCCGGTAGTAGCGCCGGGGCAGCTCGTCCCCGCCCGGCCACGGCGTCTCCCGCTTCACCGGGATGTGCGTGTGCTCGGCCACGAACAGCGACCCGAACCCCCGCTCCTCCAGCGCCCGCCCCAGCGCGGCGGGCCCGATCCCGTCGTCCGTCACGAACGTCGACACACCGAATTTCACAACGCCCTCCAAGCGCGCACCGGCTCATTGACTCGCGGCAAGTCAACGCATGGTCATGGGGTGCCCGTCAAGCGGGGACGCGGGCCGTCTCGGCGATCGTGGCGGAGGCGAGGACGCGGTCGCCCTCGTAGAGGACGGCGGCCTGGCCGGTCGCGACGCCGCGCGCCGGGGTGGCCAGGCGGATGCGCAGGCCGTCGCCGTCCCGCTCGGCGGTGCAGGCGTACACCTCGCCGTGCGCGCGGAGCTGGACGTGGCAGGCGAACGGCCCGGCGGGCGCCTCGGCCAGCCACACCGGCCGCTCCCCGATGATCTCGTGGACGTCCAGTTCCTCGCGCGGCCCCACGGTCACGGTGTTGGTGACCGGCGAGATGTCCAGGACGTAGCGGGGCTTGCCGTCCGGGGCGGGGACGCCGAGCCGCAGCCCCTTGCGCTGCCCGATCGTGTACGCGTACGCGCCGTCGTGCTCGCCGACCCGCGTCCCGTCGGTGTCGACGATCGGGCCGGGCGCCGAGCCGAGCCGCTCGGCGAGGAACCCGCGGGTGTCGCCGTCGGCGATGAAGCAGATGTCGTGGCTGTCCGGCTTGTCGGCCACCTGGAGGCCGCGCCGCTCCGCCTCGCGCCGGATGTCGGCCTTGGTGGTGTCGCCGAGCGGGAACATCGCGTGCGCGAGCTGCTCCGGCGTGCAGACCGCCAGCACGTACGACTGGTCCTTGCCCTCGTCCACGCCGCGGCGCAGGACGCCGCCGTCCAGCCGCGCGTAGTGGCCGGTGCAGACCGCGTCGAAGCCGAGCGCCATCGCCCGGTCCAGCAGCGCCGCGAACTTGATCTTCTCGTTGCAGCGCAGGCACGGGTTCGGGGTGCGGCCCGCCGCGTACTCGCTGACGAAGTCCTCCACGACGTCCTGGTGGAACCGCTCGGCGAGGTCCCACACGTAGAACGGGATGCCGATCACGTCGGCGGCGCGGCGCGCGTCCCGGGAGTCCTCCAGGGTGCAGCAGCCGCGCGCCCCCGTCCGGTACGACTGGGGGTTGCTGGACAGGGCCATGTGGACGCCGGTGACGTCGTGCCCCGCCTCGGCGGCGCGGGCCGCGGCCACCGCGGAGTCGACGCCGCCCGACATGGCGGCGAGTACGCGCAGAGTCATAGTGCATCCGAGCGTACGCGCAGCCGAGGGGCTGCCCGTCATCAATTCCGCGTACGATGAGGCGGGTTGTGACTCCTCCGCTTCCTGGCGGAAGCGGCTTCTCGCTGGGCCGCTTGCGCAGCCTCACGAAGGGCAAGCCCTGCCCCGAGGATGTTGACCGCCGCATTCACGTCGGCGTGCGCGGCATGCCCACAGGCACAGCAGCGAAAAACGGCCTGGCCGATGCGATTGTCCGCCGCGCTGTGCCCGCATACGGCACACGTACGGGACGTTCCGGTCGGGTTCACTGCGATCAGCTCTCGACCGGCGCTTTCAGCCTTGTGCGCGAGGACCGTCAGGAACACCCCCCAGCCCGCGTCCAGAATCGATCTGTTCAGTCCCGTCTTCTGAGCGATCTTGCTACCGGGGCGCTCGACCGTCCCCCGGGCCGAGCGGGTCATGTTCGCGATCCGCAGCTCCTCATGGACGATGAGGTCGTGCTCGCGGACGAGGGCCGGCGCCGCCTTATGCGCATGGTCGAGCCTCTGCCGCCTCACCTTCGCGTGCAGGGCGGCCACCCTGCGGATCGCCTTGCGCCGCCGGTTGGATCCCGGGGACTTGCGGGACAGCGCCCGCTGCGCGGCGGCGAGCCTGCGGGCGGAAGCGGCGAGGGTGCGGGGGTTGGGAACGTGATCGCCGTCGCTGGTGGTGGCCAGCGAGACGACGCCCATGTCGATCCCGATTGCGGTGCCGGTCGAGGCGGCCGGCTCGGTGGGGACATCGTCACACGACAGCACGACGTACCATCGGGCCCCCTCTCTCCGCACGCTGATGGTCTTGATGATTCCGGCCACAGGTCGATGCTGGTGAACGCGGACATGGCCGACTCCGAGGAAGCGCACGAACGTCGCAGTGGGATGCCTCGGCTGGGAGTTCCAGCGGCAGCCGTCCCCGTCCTTCGGCCATGTGACGGTGTCGAATCGGCCCCGCCCCCTGAATCGGGGGTATCCGGGGCTTCGCCCCTCCCGAAGTCTGCGGAAGAAGGCGGCGAACGCCAGGTCGAGACGCCTGAGGGTAGCCTGCTGGGAAGAGAACGACCACCGTCCCTGACCGTCAGGGTCGGCGGCGCGGATGTCCTTCAGTTCGGCGGACTGGTCGCCGTAGCGGACCCTCGTACCCGCTCTGCGATAGGCGATCCGTCGGTGCTCAAGGGCGGCGTTGTAAAGGGTTCGATGGTCCTCGACGCAGGCCGCCAGGCTCCCCGCCTGCCGTGCCGTGGGCCGCAACAGGAACTTGAACGACCTGCGCATCTCCGCCTCCGCCTCGAACACTTTTCGTCACGCGACGCTACCGAACGCCACCGACAGATCCGAGAGGAGGAGCGAGGAGTCCCGACGTTCATCGTCGGCCGTTGACGTGCTCCTCGTGCACCGACCAATGGGAATCTTCCGCCGCCCGCGCGAGTCCTCCGCCGCGACACCGCCCGCTATCAGCGAGTTCTGGGAGTGGTGGGCGCAGGCCCGCCCGACGATCGAGGCGTCGCTGGCGGCCTCGGGCACCGGCCCGGAGGACGCCGGCGGCCCCGCGCCCGGCGAGGGCCTGTCGGCGGAGGCGATCGAGGAGCTGTCCCGCCGCGTCCACCGGATCCACCCGGACCTGCAGTGGGAGATCGGCGGCGCGGACGACCGCACGCCGTCCCTGACGGTCACCGGCGGCGGCGACCCGGAGCTGCGCGGGCTCGCCGAGCGCTGGTTCCGCGCCGCCCCGGCCGGCGCGGCGGCCGGCGACTGGACGTTCCATCCCGCCCGCCGTCCCGACCTGGAGATGCTGTCGCAGGACCTGGTCCTCGGCGACCACGAGTTCGACCTGGAGTACGTCCGGCTCGGCATGCGCGCCGACCCCGACCGGGCCCGGGTGCACATCACCGCCTACCACCCCGACTTCCTGTTCGTGTCGGAGGAGCAGCAGGTGGCGGTCGCCCTGCACGTGCTGGACTGGGCGCTCGGCGAGGACGACGTGGCCCGCTGGATCGGCGAGGTCTCCATCGCGACGGAGGCGCCGATCGACTCGCTCCCGCCGTCGATGCTGTCCGCGGTCGTCGAGCAGATCGCCGAGCCGTTCAGCGAGCCCGCCTGGCTCACCGGCGAGGGCCGCACGCCCCGCGGCCACCCGGCCCGGCTCGGCGCCCGGTTCCCGCTGCACCGGCAGGACTACCCGCTCTGCGACCTGCACGTGGCGATCACCGTCCCGTACGCCAACGCCAACCCCGACCGGCTCCCCGTGGAGCCGTCGTCGGGGGCGCTGCGCGCGTTCGAGAAGAAGCTGACCAAGCTCGGCGACCGGGCGGTCCTCGCCGTCCGCGAGACGGGGGACGGCCTGCGGGTGTTCCACCTGTACGCCGACCCCGACTCCGGGGTGATCGCCGAGCTGGACCAGCTCGCCGCCGGGTGGGGCGAGGGCAAGGCGAAGGTCGCCTCGACCGCCGACCCCGGCTGGAAGGCCCTGGCGCCCTACCAGCCGTGAGCCGCCTCTAGCGGACCTGGGGCAGCAGCCGGCGGGTGCCTCCGCGGCCCGCCCGGCCCCGGCCCCGGGAGCCGTTCCGGACGGCCTCCACCTTGCGCCAGCGCGCCTCGCAGAACGAGTAGGCCCCGAAGACCAGCAGCCCCACGGCGACGACGACCAGCAGCCACGGTCCAGCCGGGGTGCCAGCGAACTGGCGCAGCGTGCCGTCGAGCCCCTTGGCCTTGCCGGGGTCGAAGGTGACGGCCGCGTACCCGAGGAAGACCCCGACGCCGCCGAAGACGACGCCGCGGGAGGCGCGGCCGACGACGCCGAGCGTCTTGACCACGGTCCGGGTGCGGGGGCTCATCCGCCCGGTGTTGAGGCGTTCGAGGAACTTGCGCCGGACGGCGCCGACGACGCTCCCGACGCCCCAGGCGAAGAAGCCGATGCCGACGGCCATAACGAGCCACCGTCCGCCGGTGTGCTCCATCGCGCGCGCCGTGTACGTCTTGGACTGCTCGTTGCTGGAGTTCCCGCCCTGCCCGAGCACGAAGTTCAGCATGGTGACGAAACCGGCGGAGTAGAAGACGCCGCGGCCGAAGGACGCCAGCCGCTTGGTCGCCTTCCTGCCGTCCGCGGTGGGCTGCCCGAAGGCCGCCTCGGAGAAGCGCCAGAGGGCGAGCCCGGCGAACCCGGCGGTCAGCAGCCACAGCATCACGGTGCCGCCCGGCTTGTCCGCGACCGTCTGGAGCGCTCCCTGCTTGTCGGCCTCCTGGCCGCCGTCGCCCAGCCCTATCTGGACGGCGAGCCAGCCGATCAGCAGGTACAGCACGCCCCGCGCCACCAGACCCGACCGGCAGAAGGCGTGGAACGCCTTGTGTCCCGCAACCTGCCGGCCGGCCCGCTCCACGCCGTCGGCCGCATTCGTGGTCATCGTCCCCGTCCCTTCCCGTCGCGAACGGCAGAGCTGTGCCCGGTGACGAGTCGGTCAAACTCCGGCAAAGTGCAGCTCAAGCGCCGGGAGGGCGGTCGTCCTGCGGTTCGACGGCCTCGACCTTGCGCCACCGGACCTCGCAGAAGGAGTAGAGGCCGAAGGTCACGACGCCCAGGGCGATCACGGCCATCCCCCAGCCGCCGGCCGGGGTGCCGGCGAACTCGCGCAGCACGCCGTCCAGCCCCTGGGCCCGGTCCGGCTCGAAGGAGATCGCCGCGTAGGCCAGGAAGGCGCCGACGGCGCCGCCGATCAGGCCGCGCGCGACGTTCCCGACCATCCCGAGGGGCTGGACGATCCAGTGCGCCACCGTGCCCATCTCGTCGGTCGCCAGCTCGTCGCGGAAGGCGCGCCGCCCGGCGTTGACCAGCGTGACGACGCCCCAGACGACGAAGCCCGCGCCGACGGCGAGCACCGCCCAGCGGCCGCCGGGCTCGGCCATGGCCCGCGCGGAGAGGGCGCGTGACTGCTGGTCGCTCGACGTGTGCCCCAGGCCGAAGAGGAAGCCGATCGTGCCTGCGCACCCCGCGGCGTAGGTGAGCCCGCGGAAGGCGGCCGGGAGCCGCATCCGCTTGCGCCGTCCCTGGGGAAGGGGGCGCCCGTACAGCGCCTCGGCGAACTGCCACAGGGCCAGCCCGGCGAACCCCGCGGCGAGCAGGCAGAGGACGGCCCAGCCGCCCGGCCTGTCCGCGATGGCGCGCAGCGCGCCCTGCTTGTCGGCCTCCGTGCCGCCGTGCCCGGCGGCGATCAGCAGGGCCAGCCAGCCGATCAGCAGGTAGAGGACGCCGCGCGCGGCGAGGCCGGCGCGCGAGAGGAGGTGGAACCAGGGGTGCCCGGCCGCGCGCCGCCCGACCTCGCGGGCCGTGTCCTTCGCCGCCATCTCACCTTCCTTGAACGGCGAACGCCGTCCCCGTTCAAGGATCGGTCAAACCCGGCCGCCGAGGGAGGGGCGGGCCGCCCTGGTCAGGACAGTCCGGCGCGCCGCGCCCGTTCGACGGCGGGGCCGATGGCGTCGGCGAGGGCCTTGACGTCGGCCTCGGTGGAGGTGTGGCCGAGGGTGAAGCGCAGCGAGCCGCGGGCCCGCTCGGGGCCGGTGCCCATCGCCATCAGGACGTGGCTGGGCTGGGACACGCCGGCGGAGCAGGCCGAGCCGGTGGAGCAGGCGATGCCGCGGGCGTCGAGCAGCATGAGCAGCGCGTCGCCCTCGCAGCCGGGGAAGGAGAAGTGGGCGTTCCCGGGGAGCCGGTCGGCGGGGTCGCCGTTGAGGATCGCGTCGGGGACGGCGGCGCGGACGGCCTCGATGAGCCGGTCGCGCAGGTCGGCGAGGCGGCGGGCCTCGGCGTCGCGGCGGGCCGCGGACGCCTGGACGGCGGCGGCGAACCCGGCGATCGCGGGGGTGTCGAGCGTCCCGGACCGGACGTCGCGCTCCTGGCCGCCGCCGTGCAGCAGCGGCACCGGGTCGAGGAACAGCGGTTCCTTCGGCTTGGCGAGCAGGAGCGCGCCGACGCCGGCGGGGCCGCCAAGCTTGTGGCCGGTGATGGTCAGCGCCTGCGCGCCGCTGGCGGCGAACCGGACGGGCAGGTGCCCGGCGGCCTGGACGGCGTCGGTGTGCAGCGGGACGCCGTGCTCGCGGGCGACGGCGGCCAGTTCCGGGACGGGCTGGACGGTGCCGACCTCGTTGTTGGCCCACATCACGGTGGCGAGGGCGACGTCGTCGCCGCTGCCGAGGGCCTCGCCGAGCGCCTCGGGGAGGACGCGGCCGAGGCCGTCCACCGGGATCCACTCGACGGTGGCGCCCTCGTGGTCGCCGAGCCAGGCGACGGCGTCGAGGACGGCGTGGTGCTCGACGGCGCCCGCGAGGACGCGGACGCGGGCCGGGTCGGCGGCGCGGCGGGCCCAGTAGAGGCCCTTGACGGCGAGGTTGTCGGCCTCGGTGCCGCCGGAGGTGAAGACGACCTCGCTCGGCCGGGCGTCGAACGCCTCGGCGATGATCTCGCGGGACTCCTCGACGACCCGGCGGGCGCGGCGGCCGGCCGCGTGCAGCGAGGAGGGGTTGCCGAGCTCGCGCAGCTCCGCGGTCATCGCCTCGATGGCCTCGGGCAGCATCGGGGTCGTCGCCGCATGGTCGAGGTAGGTCACCACGCGCTCAACAGTATCCGCGCGGCCGCTGTTCCCCGCGGGCGCCCGGGAGCCCGCGGGAGCGGCGCTGGGTGGGGTGCCGTGACCTGGGGAATACCGCTCCGCAGGGCGCGGTTGGCGTGTATACCGTCCGGCCGGTACAGTGGAATGGTCATGAAACGTGAAGCCCTCCTGGACGCCGCGGAGTCCGTGCTGTTCGAGCACGGCACGCAGGCGCTGACGCTCGCCGCGGTCGCGGACCGCGCGGGGGTCAGCAAGGGCGGGCTGCTCTACCACTTCCCCGCCAAGGAAGCTCTGGTCAAGGCCATGGTGGCGCGGGTCATCGAGGAGTTCGACGGCCTGATCGCCTCCTACGACGACGGCACGCCGGGGTCCTACACCCGGGCCTACGTCGAGGCGACCTTCGAGATCCTCGGCGGGGAGGCCCGCGCGTACCGACGATGGTCGGCCATCACGGCCGCCGCGGCGGATCCGGAGCAGGCCGAGCCGCTGAACGAGGCGATGCGGCGCTGGCACGGCCGCGATCCCGCCGACGACCCGGACCCGGGCGCCGCGCAGGTGGTCCGGCTGGCGGCCGAGGGCCTGTGGGAAGTGGTGAGCCACGCGCCCGAGCTGTACGACGGGGAACAGCTCGCGGCACTGAAACGGCGGCTGCTGGCGCTCCTGCCGTAGCACGCCGATGACCTGACGCAGGGCGCCGCCCCCGGCGCCCACCCGGCACCGTCCGAGACGCTCCCGGCCCCATCGGGGTCTGGAGCGTTCCATGACGCCCGGATCCCCGCCACAGAGGAACCAGCGCGCACACGCGTGCGCACGCATCGCATGCGCGACGAGCTGAGAAAGAGGTGAACCATGCTGTTCCGTGCCCGTTCGGGGACGTTCCTGACCTTCGCACTGGCGGGCCTGCTCACCGGAGTGTGGGTGGCCAGGATGCCGGCGCTGGCCGGGAAGTTCGGGACGTCCGAGGGCGAGATCGGCATCGTCGTCCTCATCTGGGGCCTCGGCGCGATCGTCGCGATGCAGGCCCTGCGCGGCGTCATGGCGCGGGCCGGGAGCCGCAACGTGCTGCGGGTCGCGCTGCCGCTGACCGCGCTGTCGTACGCGGGCGTCGCGCTCGCCCCCACCTACGGGCTGCTGCTCGGGGCCGTCGCGCTGTTCGGCATGACCTTCGGGATCACCGACATCGCGATGAACGCCCAGGGCAGCGTGGTCGAGCAGGCGTACCGCCGGTCGATCATGAGCGGGATGCACGCGGGCTGGTGCGTCGGCGCGATGAGCGGCGGCCTGTACGGCGTCGCGACCGCGGCGGCCGGGCTCGGCTTCACCGCCACCGTGCTGGTCGCCGCGCTGGCGGCGGTGCCGCTCGGCCTGGCGCTCGGCCGCACCTACCTCCCCGACGGCTACCCGGTCGACAGCGGCGCGGTGCCCGCCACCGTGCTGCCCGCCGCGTCCGGGACGGGCCGGGCGGCCCGGCGGCTGCCCGCCGCCGTCTACCTCATCGGCGTGCTCGCGTTCATCGCGTTCATGACGGAGGGGTCCATCGCCGACTGGAGCGGGCTGCTGCTGCATGACGAGATGCACGCCTCCCAGGCCCTCGCCGCGCTCGGCTACCCGATGTTCGAGCTGGCGATGCTGTTCGGCCGGCTGGTCGGGGACCGGGTCCGGATGCGGCTCGGCACCCGCCGGCTGCTGACCGGCGCCGGGATCGGGACCGCGCTCGGCATGACGGCCGTCGTGCTGGCGCCGTCCGCGCCCGTCGCGATCGCCGGGTTCTTCGCGACCGGGCTGGTGGTCTGCACGGTCGTCCCGACGACGATCTCGCTGGCCGGGACCGCCGCGCCGGGCCGCCCGGCCGCCGCGGTCGCGCAGGTCGGCGCGATGGGCTACGGCGGCCTGCTGCTCGGCCCGGTCGTGGTCGGGTTCCTGTCGGACGCGACGTCGCTGCGCGTCGGCGTCGGCGTGGTCGTCCTGCTGGCGCTGCTGATCGCGGCCGGCGCCCGCCTGCTCCCGCTCCGGTCGCTGGCCGACGTCTCGGCGCACTCCCCGGAGGCGGCGGTCGCCGCGGCGGAGGCGCCATCGGCGGTCGCCGCGGCGGAGGTGCCGGCCGGGATCGCCGCCACCGAGGCGCCGCAGACCGCCGGGGTCGCCTCCGGCGCGTCCGGCGACGACCCGAACGGCACCCACCCGGAGCCCGTCGCCGCCTGACGCCGGTCACGCCGCCCCTCACCGGAGGCTCCCTCCCCCACCGAGGCGCTGATCCGGTATAAACGCCCTCTAATCCAGAGACGGGGCGGCATATGGGCGACTGGCGGGTTCCGGGGTACAGCGAGCTGCGGGTCCTCGGCGAGGGGGCGCAGGGCCGGGTCGTCCTGGCGCGGCACGACGGCACGGGACGGCCCGCCGCGATCAAGTACCTCGCCGGGGCGCTCGCGGGCGACGCGGAGTTCCGCGAGCGCTTCCGCGGCGAGGCGGACCTGCTGCGGCGGCTGCGCCACCCGTTCGTCGCCCGCCTGTACGGGCTGGTCGAGACGGCCGACGGCGCGGCGATCGTGATGGAGGCGGTGGACGGGGCGTCGCTGAAGGCGGTGCTGGCCCAGAGTGGGCCGCTGGCGCCCGAGGCCGCGCTCGCGGTGCTGAAGGGCTCGCTGCTCGGCCTGGCCGCCGCGCACGACCTCGGCATCGTCCACCGCGACTACAAGCCCGCCAACGTGATCGTCCGCGGCGACGGGTGCAGCAAGCTGATCGACTTCGGCATCGCGGTGGAGGCCGGGGAGGGCGGACGGTCCGGCACGCCCGTCTACATGGCGCCCGAGCAGTGGCGCGGCGAGCCCGCCTCCCCCGCCACCGACGTCTACGCCGCGGCGTGCGTGTTCTTCGAGTGCGTGACCGGGCGCCGCCCCTACACCGCCGAGGACCAGGCCGGGCTCATGGGCCGCCACCTCACCGCGCCCATCCCGGTCGCCGACGTCCCCGAGCCGCTGCGGCCGCTCATCGAGCGGGGCCTGGCCAAGAGCGCCTGGGACCGCCCGCTCGGCGCCGCCGCGTTCGTGACCGAGCTGGAGTCCGCGGCGTCCGGCGCCTACGGCCCCGACTGGGAGACGCGCGGCGTCCGCACGCTCGCCGGCGCCACCGCCGCGCTGTCCCTGCTGTTCCCCCTCACCGCGCTGGGCCTCGGCTCGGGCGGCGCCGGAGCGGGCGCCGCCGCGGGCGGAGCGGGCGCGGCCGGCACGGCGGGC